>JAPSGG010000038.1 GCA_031177845.1 Chromatiales bacterium | reverse complement strand
TTGCTCACGGTGTAGCCAGCTTAGGGCGACCCGTGCCTTATCCCTCAACTACGCTACAGGGTCTATTGTGTCGGACGCGCCCGCGCCGGGTGATGTGCGGTTCAGTTTAGAAAGGCGCCCGCCCGGGAGAGGGCACTAGCCCAATATGGATCATCGAGCGTCGCGGTGCTGACGTCTTTTCCGGTACGGGGGGCATGGATGAATTTCCCATTGCCTACATAGATGCCGACATGGCTATACCTACCCGTGGTGTCGAAAAACAGCAGATCACCCGGCTTGAGCTCCTCGATGGGAACCGGCTGACTGGCGTTGAGTTGCTGCACCGCCGTGCGCGGCACATAGACACCGATTTTTGCGTAGCTGTACTGAACAAGGCCGCTGCAGTCGAAGCCGTTCGGCGTTGTGCCGCCCCACACGTAGGGTGTGCCCAGCTGCCTCCGCGCATATCGGATAAGTTCCTTGCGGATCTTCAAATAGCCTTCATCCTTTGCGCAGGCTGGCGGTGCACTGCCGTAAGTCACGATAGCGAGGGCACACGCGAGGATCATCAAGCGGCCGGTCTGCCGTACGAACATGCAGAAATCCGACAGAGTCATCGTTGCGTCCCCTTGTTCAGCAGCTAGCTGCGTTGGTGACACCGACGTTCGATCTCGACGATTAGCGTTTCCTGACCGGACTCGATCGATATCGCATTAGCAAGTTACAGACCGAATAGGGGTTTACCGGGTCTTGCGATGATATTTTACGACCTCGAGCGTGGAGTCCGAGGGACTCCCCCGGTATCCTCGACAGAGCACCTCGCAGGAGTCGCCGTTGCTACAATACAGGCCCGAGTGCGCCACACGATCATGGCAGTCGGTGGACCGGTCTGCTCCGGTCCCGCGAAGATCCGCAATGAATGATGCCATGCGGTCTCGCAATAACAACAAACCACCATGGTTCCTCATGTTCATTTCAGATTATTTTTTTATCTATTTGATTTACAATATTAACCTACATGAGCTGGGGAGCCGGAGACCGCAATGACCAGACGCCAAATCCCAACCACAAAGCGCCGCCATTCCAAACGCTATCTAACCAAGCGAAAGCCGGCGCGCGCGACACGCCGCGGCGGCATGCTCGGGCCGTTCCGCCGCTGGAGCTTGATGGCGGTCTGGGTGCTGGCGCTCGTCAGCACTCTATGTGGCCTGGCTTATACGGCGTATCTCGACCATCGAGTGCGCGATCGCTTCGAAGGTGCGCGTTGGGAACTGCCCGCGCGGGTATTTGCCCGGCCGCTGGAGCTTTATGCGGGGAAGGCCCTGAGTCCGGAGGCACTGGTGGAGGAATTAAAGCTCCTGCATTACGAGGCAGCCCAGACTGAGGCGGTACCTGGTCGTTATCGGCAACAGGGTGATACGATCGCTCTACACACGCGGGGATTTCCCTTCTGGGATGCTATTGAGCCGGCGCGCCACGTGCGCATCGATTTTCGCGCTGACCGCGTGACCGGCTTGTTTGCGGTACAAAGTAACGCGCCACTCGATCTCGTTCGCTTGGAGCCCGTAGCTATCGCGAACATCTATCCGACTCATCTGGAAGACCGGCTCATCGCGCGCCTGGAAGACGTGCCGCCGTTGCTGGTCAAGGCCTTGCTCGTCGTCGAAGACGCCGATTTCTACAGCCATCGCGGCCTGGATTTTGGGGCCGTGGCACGCGCCATGCTCGCCAATCTCAAGGCGGGACAGATAGTGCAAGGTGGCAGCACGCTCACGCAGCAATTGGTTAAGAACCTGTTCTTAAGCAGCGAGCGCAGCATTTGGCGCAAGGTCAACGAGGCCCTCATGGCGGGCCTTCTCGAGTGGCACTACAGCAAGGACGAAATTCTTGAAACCTATATCAATGAGGTGTATCTGGGACAGGACGGCGCGCGCGCCATCCACGGCTTTGCGCTTGCGAGTCAATTCTACTTCAAACGCCGCTTGAGCGAGCTCGAACCCGAGCAGATTGCCCTACTGGTGGGTCTGGTCAAAGGGCCCTCCTATTATGGACCGCGCCAGAATCCAGAGCGGGCGAAGGCGCGGCGCGATCTGGTTCTCTCGGAACTGGAGGAACAAGAAATTCTATCCGCAGGCGCGGCCGCCGAGCTCAGAACCCGTCCGCTTGGAGTTGCGGACAAGGCGCCGTCCGGTGTTACACCGTTTCCTGCATTCCTGGAGTTGGTGCGCCACCAGCTGCAGGATCATTATCCCGAGGAGGCGCTGCGCTCCGCAGGGCTGGTGATATTCACCAGCCTCGATCCGCTGGTGCAGATCGAAGCCGAACGCGCAGTGGCCGGGCAGCTCAAGGAGCTTGAGGCAAGCCGCGGCCTGCCCGCAGGGAGCCTGCAAACGGCAGTGGTCGTTACAGCGGTCGAAACGGGCGAAGTGCTGGCGCTGGTCGGCGGGCGGGATCCGCGTCTCGAAGGCTACAACCGCGCGCTTGATGCCAAGCGCCCCATAGGTTCGCTGGTCAAGCCGGTGATCTATCTCACCGCCTTGTCTCGGCCGCGGGAATACTCACTGGCGACCCTACTGGACGATCAACCTCTGTCGATCCGTACATCCGACGACAAGACCTGGTCGCCGCAGAACTACGATCGTAAGTACCACGGCAGGGTAACGCTGCGGGATTCACTAGTCGCATCATATAATGTCTCGACCGCGCGACTGGGCCTTGCGGTCGGAATCGACGAGGTCATCGCGACCGCACAGCGCCTGGGGGCGCCGCGCGACCTTCCGCATTATCCTTCGCTACTGTTGGGCGCGGTCGAGATGACGCCCATGGAGGTCGGTCAGATCTATCAGAGCCTGGCGGCCAGCGGCTATCGCACGCCGCTGATCGCCATCCGCGAGGTCATGGGGCCTGACGGCGAGCCGCTGACGCGCTATCCCCTCAAGCTCACGCAGGCAGCCGATCCGCGGGCGGTGTATCTGCTTAATGCCGCATTGTACGAAGTTACTCGCCAGGGAACCGCTCGCGCGCTGCAGTCTAGGCTGCCCGCGCATCTGAAGGTGGCGGGCAAGACTGGCAGCACCGATGACTTGCGTGATAGTTGGTTCGCAGGGTTTTCAGGCGAGCACCTGGCCGTGGTCTGGATCGGGCACGATGACAACAAATCCATCGGCTTAACCGGCTCGAATGGTGCACTATTGGTGTGGGCCGACATCATGCGGGACCTTCCGACGCGTCCACTGAATCTGAATACACCCGACGATATGGAATGGCTATTGATCGACACGCAGAACGGGTTGCTGGCGGCTGACTACTGCGCACACGCGCAGTGGATGCCATTCATCAAGGGCACGGCGCCGACCGCTTCCGCGCCGTGCGTGCGCAGCAATCCCGTGCAAAGTGCAGGCGATTGGTTCAGAGGGTTGTTGAATTGATGCCTGGCCCCCACCTTGTTCGTGGTATTGCCGCGGCGGGCTTGTTCTTGATCTGCCTGCACGGCTGCGTCGCGCCTCCCAAGACAGATACTCCGGCGCCTCCGCCGCCCCCCGTGCCGACCGCGCAGGAACAATCTGAAGCGCCGCAACCATCCGCGGCGCCAGTGGTGGCGCTGATCAAAAAGGCGCAGGGCGAGCGGCGGGAGGGCCGGCTCGAACAGGCGGCCGCCAGCGTGGAGCGCGCACTGCGCATCGATCCTTACGATTCGAAACTCTGGAATCTGCTGGCGGCAATCCGGCTCCAGCAGGGCAACGCCGCGCAGGCCGAGGCTATGGCCTCGAAGTCAAACAGCTTGGCGCGCAACGACCGCCGCTTGCAGCGGGAAAATTGGCTCATCATCGCGCAAGCGCGCCGGCAGCGAGGCGACGAAGACGGCGCCCGCGAGGCCGAACAGCGAGCCCGTACTGACGACGGCGCTACTTAACCGATAGGGAGTGAAGTCCATGCGCTACAGTACCGACGTTCAAGCGCGGACTGCTCCAAGTCAGGGGGCGTTAAGAACGCAACACCGTCCATATGTTGCCACAGATTGATATGAAGATGCCCTCTAGCCATGATCTCCTGGGTCCAGGCGGTCCGCTTCGAGCGCATCTGCCCGGGTTCAAACCGCGGGCCCAGCAGCAGGTGATGGCGCAGGCCGTAGAGCGCGCCTTGAAGAGCAACGGCAAGCTGGTGATCGAAGCGGGCACCGGAGTGGGCAAGACCTTCGCCTACCTGGTGCCCGCACTGCGCTCCGGCCGCAAGGTCATCGTCTCGACCGGCACCCGGCACTTGCAGGATCAGCTCTACTACAAGGACCTGCCGGTGATACGCGCGGCGCTGAATCTCCCTGTGAAGACGGCGTTGCTAAAAGGTCGGGCGAACTATCTGTGCATCCATCGCCTGAAGAGTGCGCACGAACAAGTGCGGTCGCGCGCATTGCTAGGCGATCTGTACCGCGTTCGGGGATGGGCCGGCCGCACGCGTACCGGCGATATCGCCGAACTCTCCGACATTCCCGAGGACTCTGAACTCTGGCCCAAGGTGACCTCCACAGTGGACAACTGCTTCGGTGCGGAATGCCCAGCGTATCAGCGCTGTCACGTGGTGCACGCGAGGCGCGCCGCCCAGGAGGCCGATCTGGTAGTGATTAATCATCATCTCTTGTTCGCCGACCTGGCACTCAAACAGGGCGGATTTGCCGAACTGCTGCCGAGCGCAAATGCCTTCATACTTGACGAAGCCCATCAACTTCCAGAGGTTGCCTCCAACTTTTTCGGCGCTCACCTGAGCAGCCGTCAACTGTTGGACCTGGCGCGGGACACGATCGCGGAGCACTTGCAGGAGGCCCCGGACGCGACCCAGTTGCGCGAGCGCGCCGGCGCGTTGGAACAGGCGATGATGGATCTGCGCTTTGCCATGGGTCAGACGCAGCAGCGCGGCCCCTGGCCGCCGCTGCGGAGAACATCCAAGGTCATGTCCGCGCTGGAGCAACTGGACGCGCGCCTAAATGATTTAGGCAAAGGGCTCCAACGGGTCGCCGAGCGCGGCAAAGGTTTGGCAAGCTGCCACCGCCGAGCGGGAGAGCTTGCGGCGCTGCTGAATTTAATGCGCGACGATTGCAATGCTTCGGTGCAGTGGTTCGAGACCTTCACGCGCGGCTTCATCCTGCACAACACGCCCCTGGACATCGCGGATATCTTCAAGACCCATGTGCGAAGCTATCCATGTGCTTGGGTGTTCACCTCGGCAACGCTCGCGGTGGACGGCGGGTTCGAGCATTTCACCTCCCGCCTCGGCCTGGATGACGCTGAATGCCATCGGCTAGAGAGCCCCTATGATTTCGCGCGCAATGCGTTGTTGTATTCGCCCAGGAATATGGCGGATCCTAGCTCGCCCGCGTACACCCGCTCAGTGATCGACGCAGCGATGCCCGTGCTGGAGGCGAGCCGCGGCCGTGCCTTCATGTTGTTTACCAGCCATCGCGCCCTCAAAGAGGCCGCGGAGCTGCTCGCTGGGCGAATAGGATATCCACTATTGGTACAGGGCACCGCGCCCCGGCGCGAACTGCTGGAGCGGTTCCGAGAAGCGGGGGATGCGGTGCTGCTTGGGACCAGCAGCTTCTGGGAAGGCGTCGATGTGCGCGGACCAGCGCTCAGCTGCGTAATCATCGACAAGCTCCCGTTCACCTCACCGGGTGATCCCGTGTTACAGGCGCGGCTGGCGGCGCTAACCGCTCGCGGCGGTAACCCATTCGTATCGCTGCAGATGCCTCAGGCGGTGATCACCCTGAAGCAGGGCATCGGCCGCCTGATTCGCGATGAACAGGATACGGGCGTGTTGATGATCTGCGATCCGCGGCTGATGACCCGCGCTTATGGGTGCGCGTTCCTCAACAGCCTGCCGGAGATGCCGGTCACGCGCGAACTGGCCGAGGTGGAATCTTTTCTGATCGCGACCCAGATTTGAATTCCTGCAGTCAAGGTCCGAAAGACTTTATGAAGCTACTGGCTGTCGAGACCGCAACCGAAGGCTGCTCCGCTGCCTTATTGATTGACGGCGCGATCTACAGCCGCTTCGAGGTTGCGCCGCGTCGGCATGCCGAGATCATCCTGCCGATGTGCGAATCGCTCCTAGCCGAGGGAGGTATAGAATTGGCCCAACTCGATGCGATCGCTTTCGGGCGCGGACCCGGATCGTTCACCGGTGTGCGCATCGCCGCTGGTGTCGCACAAGGCATTGCCTTCGCGCTGGACCTGCCGGTGGTGCCGGTGTCGACGCTGGCTGCTATCGCGCAGGAGGTTATGATGGAAGCCAATCAAGATAGGGTCCTGACGGCCATCGACGCGCGCATGGGCGAGGCCTATTGGGGCTATTATCGGCGCGACGAACAGGGCTGCGCGCGTCTCGTCGGCGATGAGCATGTCGGTAAGCCGGAGCAGGTTGCGATACCGGTGGGAGCGAGCTGGTATGGCGCCGGAAGCGGTTGGGCCGTCTATGGCAGCAGTCTGATAGAACGCTTGGGCGAATGGCTGGAGGGGTTCAATGGTGAAAGTTTGCCGAAGGCCCGATACATCGCCAGCCTTGCGGAGGTCGCGTTTCATGAAGGGCTCACAGTGCCTGCCGAACACGCGCAGCCAATCTATCTGCGGGACGAGGTGGCGAAGAAGAGCCGAAACACTTAAGGGCGCGCCGTCTTCGCTCGCGAGATGAGAGCGCGCAAGTAGATCGTTGGAGATGAATATGACGCAGCCTTTTGAATCTCCCCGTGTCATGCATCTCTCATGGGGATGTTTAGAGGTCGAAGGATACGCCTCCTTCAAAGACGCCAAGTTGTTTCCCGGCGGTTCGCGGGAGTGGGACTGGCGGGAGACCAATACGCACCACGTACCAGGCATTCAACCCGCGGATGTGGAAGAGCTACTAAACCATGGTGCAACGATGGTGGTGCTTTCCAGGGGCATCCTGAAGCGGCTTCAGATTTGCCCGGAGACCCTTCGGATGCTTGAAAGCCGTGGCATCAGCACGTACGTGCTGCAAACAGAACTCGCAGTGAAGCTGTACAACGAGTTACGAGAAAAGGAGCTGGTGGGCGGCCTCTTTCATTCGACGTGTTGATGCAAGCGGTACGGTCTTAAAACGCGCCTGTCTCATCGCGAACTAGTAGCAATGTTCGCGGAAGAGAACCGTGCATTCTGCGCGACCTGGTAACCGTTATTGGCGTTTATTGCGACGGGCGCTCTTATCAAGAACGGCCGCTATCGCCACCACCGCCACTGGCCATGAGAACGCCGGCACTAAAGATAATCACTAGAAACTGCTCAACGAATGCATGGGTTAACATCCTCTGGTTAGCAGTGGTTGTGAAGCTTTCTCGCGGGTTGGCCCGTGTTCTGCGTCAGCGCGCGATTTATCGATGATGAACTAGTTGCGGCGTGGCAGGTTGAGGCGACGGCTTAGCCGCGTTGAGTATGCGTGCCTCGATGAATCAAGGTGAGCAGCTTGTGCGCATTGCGATCTGGTCTATTGGTGCGAAATTTCTGACTCGCGGTCCGAGTGGCCGCGCGGAAGGTGCTGGATCACGGTACTTTTGCACGTCGTTACCCAGCACGAGCATTGGCGGGTTCTGACTGGAGACGGGCTATGAGCCATCAAGTAGCGGCGCTGTTCAAGACCATCTCCTCCGGTGTTTACGTCGTGGGCGCCGCACATGGGCAGCAACGCAATGCCTTTACGGCCTCCTGGGTGATGCAGGCATCATTCAATCCGTTGATGCTGTCGCTCAGCATCAATCCCGGTAACACATCTTATCGCCTGATCAAGGCAGCGCGTGCATTCGCGGTGAGCGTGTTGGCGCGGGAACAGATGGATCTTGCTAGGCACTTCGGGACTCAGAGCGGTCGCGAGCACGACAAGCTAGCTGGACAAGCATGGCGAGCCGGGATCACGGGCGCACCTATTCTCTCGGAAGCTCTTTCCTACTTCGATTGCCGACTTTGCTTCACCCGGCGAGCGGGCGATCACGTATTGGTCGTAGGTCGCGTCATTGACGGCGCCATTTTTAGATCCGAGGCCGCGCCAATGACCTACGCGTCGACTGGCGATCTAGACGGCAGCGGAGCGCTGTATCCTTCGAAGTTCTAGATAGAACTGGAAGCCTCCGAATTGTCTCTGTTGGTTTTTGCCGGCCTGGGAAAGGCTCCTCATCACTCCCACACGGTCGAGAGTTCAGCAAACGGAATTACCTGAAGTTCTGGATTTGCGAAATTCCTGTTTCGCGCCAATAGCGGAAAGCGTGCACCTATGGCTTCTTCAGTATCTTGCTAGAGGCTTCTTAGCTGGTCCGCGATCTTCATCAGTTGGCCGCGCCCGGGTGATGTCGCGAGCATCCTGTTCGATGTGGACGATCGTGCGTTCATGGAAACACCCCTCGATTTCTAGCCAATACCTCAATTGTTGACCGAGTCGAGCCCACATGTAGGCGCCCCCGGCGACCTCGGGAAGCACGTGATTCATTATGACGGCCGACACCTCGACGCCGTGATCCGTGAGCACGTTGAGCGCGTCGGCGGTCTTCTCGATCGGCAGCCGTATATAAAAACGTGTCGGTTATTAGTCGACAGCGGGTCTGATGGAGTTTTTCCTTGCACGCGCAGGCACATTAGCAACGGATGATCATTCGCGCCTTCCTTGCCGGGGCGCAGCCCCAACATGTCTCTCGTGGCGTGGGCGGGATCGGTGGAGACCAGCAGGGTACGATCGCCGCGCTGCGCGAGCAGGATCGAAGGAGGCCGCGAGTGCGGTCTTGCTGATGCCGCCCTTGCCGCCGGAGAAG
>JAPSGG010000267.1 GCA_031177845.1 Chromatiales bacterium | reverse complement strand
ACTGCCTGCCGCTGAACCAGAGGTACGCTGTCTTATCTGAGAGAAAAAGCTCGACTGCAATCTAGACGCCATTAGGAAGCAGATTGCTAAGCTAGTCACAGTGCCGCTGCTGCGTCTCACCCACCAGTGGTCTTTGCGCTGACGATTGTGAACGCGGCATACCGCACGTTATTGCAAACTCACTTAATCCTCATCATCGTCAACTGTATCTTCGACAGCGACTCCAATTGTCGCGCCTGCTCTGAACGAGAGTAGCGAGCAACCAATTGCTGAAGCGCCGTCGCCAATACTAAAAGAACACCCAATAATGCGCGTAGCAGAGTTGCCATGGTCTGCCTCTTAGACTAGGCCTACAGTCTGTCGTGGAATAATCCTGCCGGCTGGAATCGTGCCGCGACTGCTTTATAACGCGACCTCAATCTCACCGAGCCTTTTTGTCAATAATGCGTTCTCCCGGTAGTCAATCGGCACGACGATGAGCGAGGGCCCTTTGTGGTCGAGAGCGTCTCGGATTGCCGCGGCGAGATCTCGTGATCGGCTCACATACTGACCTTGCCAACCGAACGACTTGGCAAGACCGACCCAATCCGGATTGCCGAAGGCGAGATCAGCATGCGACCCGAACACCTCTTCCTGCTTCCACGCGATCAGTCCATAGCCGCCGTCCTCCCACACCATAAGGGTGATATCCGCATTGAGGCGTCGCGCCGTTTCCATCTCCTGTACATTCATCATAAAATCCCCATCGCCGGCGATGCCGAAGACCTTGCGGTCGGGGAATACTAGATTTGCCGCAATGGCGCCGGGCAGCGGCATGCCCATGGCGCAGAAGCCGTTCGGAATGAGGCAGGTGTTCGGCTCACTGCACTGGTAGTAACGCGCGATCCACATCTTATGCGCGCCGACACCGGACAGGAGGATGTCCTCCGGGCCAAGCGCCTCGCGCACCTCCCACAGCGCCTTCTGCGGGCGGATTGAACCCTCAGTATCATCATCCTTATGCGCCTCGATGTCGCTAATCATACGCTGTCGCCAGATACGCTGGCGGCCGAGCTTAAAGGACGGCACGCGGCGACTCTCCAGCCGATTGTTCAGCATTGCCAATGCGTGGGCGAGATCTCCGACCACCTCGATCTCAGGATGATACTGCGCGTCGACTTCGGCAGGCAGAAAATCGATATGCAGAATCTTTTTTGAACCCTCTGGATTCCACAGCCGCGGCGGGTATTCGACCAGGTCATAGCCGACCGAGATGACAAGATCCGCCTCATCGATCGCATAGACTGTATAGTCCTTTTGCTGCAGCCCGATCGTGAACAGACAATAATCAGCTCGCCAATCGACACAGCCTTTGGCCATGAACGTGTTGACCACGCCGATGCCTGTTAGCTCGCAGAAACGGCGCAACTGCTTCGTGCCCCGACGTCGGATCACTCCGTTCCCGGCGAGCACAATCGGCGTCTCGGCATTCATGAGGAGCTCAAAGGCGCGATCGACGATCCCCTCATCTACCCCGCGCGTTCGGGCGTAGTGTGGTTCTAATGGCTTGCTCGCCGCATCGGCTTTCGCGATGTCTTCCGACAGCTCAATCAGCACGGCGCCTGGCTTCTCCGTCCGGGCGAGCCGCACGGCCTTGCTCACGATCTCCGGGATACTGTCGGGGTGGAGGACTTTCGTCACCCATTTGGTAACCGGGCGATACATATCCACCACGTCCATGATCTGATGGCTTTCTTTGTGTTGCCGCCGCGTTGAGCCCTGTCCGGTGATCACGATCATCGGGCAACGGTCCATATTCGCGTCGGCGACGCCGGTGATGAGGTTGGTCGCACCGGGCCCGAGGGTACCTAGGCAGACGACCGGATGTCCGATCAGGCGGCCGAATGTTTCCGCCATGAAGGCGGCGCCCTGCTCATGCCGAGTCAGGACGAAGCGGATCCAAGAGTTCTTAAGCGACATCATGAAGTCCGCGTTCTCCTCGCCCGGGACCCCGAACACGTGGCTGATCCCTTCGCTTTCAAGGCAGCGGACAAATAGATCTGATGCTTTCATGCTGAGGGACCTCATCGAACAGATGTTATGCGAATTCCGAAGAATGCCGCCTATCTGATTGGAATCTCTTGGCTCGAAGGTCAGCGAGAGAGTGCATCATTCCATGCGTGCTTATGTTAGACCTACTTGGCTTTGGCCACTATGCCTGGAGATGCAGCAAATTCCTCGGCCACGGACTGACCGCCAAACCGGCGGCGAGTCCGACCCCAGAGTCCAGTCGCGGTCCGCCACGCCGACCGCTATGATCGACTCATCAAGGCGATGGTGACTACCCATCATGCTCGAGGTGCCCGTGGACGCGCGACGCCGCGCGTGAGCGGAACGCCGTAAGCGACAACAGCTAAGCTGCATTCCGTGCTATCGCAAGTCTTCCTTGAGCAACGCGGTGTTAATAGCCATCGCCGCCTCCGCACCTTCAGCCGCTGCGACGATTGCCTGGAGTACGTCGCGTGCGGCATCGCCGGCGGTGTAGACACCAGGTGCACTCGACGTGTCCACGCCCCCACTTTCGTCGAAGCCACAACCGAGGCGCTGAGCGAGATCGGACGCCTGCCGGCATCCTGTATTGAAGAATATGGCCTCGCAGGTGAGCCGTTCCCCGGTCTCAAAGATCATCGCCTCGACCATGCCATCCGCGCCGGCTAATTCCACGATCCGCTCCTCGCGAACCGGAATGCGATAGCGCGCTAGTCGCTGACGATAATGGTCGCTCAACTCGGAAGGCCCATCAGTACAAAGCACGAGGTTTCGACTCCACTGCGTAAGCTCCAAGGCGAGGCCTCCGCCCTTGTGATCGCCACGGGCGTAAACCGCAATTGATCGGTCACGCTGCTCCCAGCCATCGCAGTACGGACAGTGAAATACGCTTCGTCCATAGTACGCTTCGATACCCTGGATTTGTGGAAGCTCATCGATGAGCCCTGTGGCGAGAAGGAGTTTACGACACCTGAGCCTTGTACCATCGGCAAGCGCCACTTCGAACGATCGGTCGCGACGGAACGCGTCTTTGACGGTCGCTTCACGAATCTCCACGGTTGGATACTGATGCAGTTGCTCACGCGCGATGCTGCGAAATTCCGCAGGCTCGATGCCGTCGCGGGTCAGAAAGCCATGGAGTGCATGCGACGGATAATTCCGCGGGTGTCCGTCATCGCACAACAGCACAGTGCGCCGACATCGTCCCAGAAACAGCGCAGCGGAAAGCCCGGCCGGTCCTGCGCCGATGATGATGACGTCATAGGGCGCGCCGCTCATGATGCTATCGTGCAGCCGTTTGCATTACAGGATGATTCACCTTACTAAACCAAGCCGCCGTCATCATCCAATAATCGTGCCGCCAGCTTGGTAAGCGCCGATTGCAGCTCGGTGCAGCCGTCTCGCTTCTGACGCGAGCCTGATGGATGTGGGCGCTCCGCGCGGCGAGTGTTTAAGGCAGCAGGCCCCGATGCAGACCTTTTTTTCAAAAGCTGGCATAGTGATTGCGATCATCACTTAAGAGCGCTGGCGAAGCGGGCTTTTCCGCTCGATCTTGCGCCACAGTAGCGCGTTGCGTGCCTGTTTTTTATAACCGGAGAATCGTTTATGTATGAACTACTTTCACGGTCCTGGTGGATGCTCGCGCTGCTCGGGGTCATCGCGTTGTTATTCGCCTTCCTGGCTTTAGTGTG
>JAPSGG010000266.1 GCA_031177845.1 Chromatiales bacterium | reverse complement strand
CCGAACGTTCGAGCTGTCCCGCATCGGTAACACCGCGGTGCGCATAGATGCGCCTGAGTAGCGGGTGCAAATCATCCGATAACAATGTCGCCGTGGCAGTGCGCCTCGATATTCTGGGCGTGCGTATCGTAATATTCACCATCTAAACTTGCTCTAAGTCCCCGCGCTTGCTAAATAGCACCAACATGGGCATGCAAGGGCTTTACGCCAAGCCACATGCGCCAACGCCGCACGCGATCCAGACTGAACCGCTGGCCGGCGCAGTCGTAGAGATTACATTGGCGTAGCGCGCCCGTGGTAATTGCCTCATAGATGGGTTTAAACCAGGCGTTCTCCAGATCTCCCAGTGCGTCCCTCCAGGCAAAGAAATTATCGTAGTGGGCCGGTGCCAGCATGGACTCAAGGACTACTAGATGGTCTCCGCGTCTCTGGCTGGCGAGAATAACACCAAACGATAGCGGCGTCGGCCTGATCTCGATACCCGCCAGACGGCTCAAGCCGATGACCATTGGATCATCCGACCACACGGTCTTCACCTTTGTTTCCACCGCGCCGGCGGCAGGTAGAACACCCGCTCCTGAAATCCACAAGCCATTGATGGGCGCATCGCCTCTTGATTGTCGTGCGCGGTTAACATCGGCGCTGTGAAAAAGCATCTGCATCTCGTTTAGCAGCGCGCGCCAGGAAGACGCTTCATCGCCGCTGGGCAGGTAAGCCTCGATCGCCCTGCCCATCACCAGGCGCTGCGGATACGTATGAATCTTCACTGGCGCTGGTAGCCGTAGGTGCCAGTGCGCGGGCGATGCGATTTCAAGCGCCCATCTCATATCGGCGAAGTGAGCGACAATCAGTCCGCCAAGTTCATTCGCCTCGGCCGGCGTGATGTTGAGCGAACTGCTGTCCCGCAAGAACACCTGGGAAATACCAGCGCTGAGGTGCGCCGGATCCGCACACACCCAGAAGCTTCCGTCTCGATCGCCGCTGTAGCCATAGCGTCGCAGCGCACCGAGTGGCAGATCGCGGTCTGGCTCAGCGGCCAAGCCGAACAGTGCGCAGAGAGTTGCATCGACGCCGATAGCGGGCGCCCTCTGCCGTTGGCTCCTGGCCGTAATCGCCTCAACACCCGTGAAGCGCGGAAATCGGGGATAGTCCTGCGCCCAGTGGCGCGTACGATCGAGCAAACCCGGCGCCACGATGTGCAGGGTCAACGGGTCCATGACAGCTTGTTGAAGTGCAGGTTAGATGGCGGCCGACGTCCCAACCAGCTGGACGGGGCTCCGATAGGCCATCCGCGCTCGCGACCATCGTGCCATAGGCCGCCACCAGCAAGATTGTCACAATCCGGAGCTTGGCCTAGAATCGAGCCTTTCAAGCGTATGATGGTCGACTTGGGATAGCCACAAGCACGGCGTCCGCGCCACAAAAAAGGCCCGGGACGGCTGATAATCGGCGGAACCTGGGTGCAGTGGTGTCCTGTTCGGAGGAGCGTCATGCAGTATCCCAATATCGGTTCCATGAGTCACGCCAGATTCGTCCACGCCGTCGTGGACGGCGAGCGTGGCATCCACGATGGGGTCGAGAGCCAGATCGCCCGCTCATGGCATCGCTGCCTTAAGGAGCATCATCTCGATCCCGCCAGCCGACATGGGCCAGTGCTAATCCCGCGCACGGAGTTGCTCGCGAGACAGGAGCGGGCCGCGCGGCTCCTTGATATCGCCAAACTCGAAATGGCCAATCTTTATCAGCAGGTGGCCGGCTCCGGCTACGCGATCTTGCTGGCGGATCCCGACGGCGTGGTGCTGAACTACATCGGTGACCCACAGTTTACTAATGCCGCCGCCCGCACCGGTATGCAGAACGGCGCGGTGTGGAGCGAGCTAACGCAGGGCACCAATGGCATGGGCACCTGCGTGATCGAGAAGAAGCCGCTGGTGGTGCATCAGAATGACCATTTTTTTGTCCGCAATACCTTTCTAACCTGTGCCGCAGCGCCGATATTCTCTCCTCAAGATGAACTCATGGCCGTGCTGAATGCGTCCGGTGAATCCAATGTGGCTCAGCAGCACACCAAAGTATTGCTCAATATGTCGGCGCAAACGATCGAGAACCGGATATTTCTGTGCTCGTACAAAGATCGGTTTCTGGTGCGCTTTCACAGCCGCCCCGAGTTCGTCAGCACGCTCGGCGAAGGCGTGGTGGCCTTTGATTGCGAGGGCACGGCCTTGGCCTTGAATCGCAGTGCGGTGGTCCAGCTCGGCGTGGACTCAAAGGACCAATTGGTGGGTAAACGGATCGAGGATATTTTCAATCTGAGCATGAACAGCC
Source organism: Chromatiales bacterium (assembly GCA_031177845.1). GTDB lineage: Bacteria > Pseudomonadota > Gammaproteobacteria > JACCYU01 > JACCYU01 > JAPSGG01. The sequence continues at coordinate 1,394 of JAPSGG010000266.1, read as the reverse complement.
TGTTCAATCTGGCCGCGCGCCACGCCTTTCATCCTGTTCCCATCCACGACGCAAATAGTGGCCGGCGGTTCTTCGCCGCCATTCAGTCGCCCGAGCGGACGTCGAGGTCCGCCTATGACGCATTCTGGCCTGCCGGCAACAAGCGGGGCGACCCTGGTCTGGGCGGCCAACCGTTCAGCGGACTGGATTTCGGTGACCCGCAGATGGCAGATAATATCCGACGCGCCAAAAAGATCCTAGGCAAGGATATCCCGACCATCCTCTACGGAGAGACCGGCACAGGAAAAGGACTGTTTGCCAAGGCCATACATCTAGCCAGTCATCGCGCCGGCAAACCCTTCGTGGCAGTCAACTGCGCCGCCATTCCTGAGACCCTGATCGAGAGCGAATTGTTCGGCTATAAGCCGGGCGCCTTCACCGGCGCGCGTCGGGACGGTAGCCGCGGCAAGATCGTGCAGGCCAATGGCGGTACGCTCTTCCTGGACGAGATCGGCGACATGCCGCCGCAGCTTCAAGCGCGCCTGCTGCGAGTGCTTGAAGACAAGGAAGTCGTGCCGCTGGGCGGCGAGGCGCCGATCAAGGTGGATATCCACGTCATCAGCGCAACCCATGGCAACCTCCCCAAACTCATCAGCGAAGGAAAGTTCCGGGAGGATCTCTATTATCGGCTGCACGGCATCAGCTTGGTGATGCCGCCATTGCGCGAGCGCGCGGATAAACGTCGGTTGATCAAGCACCTGATCCGGCTCGAGGTCGGCCCCGACACCATGCTCACAATCGAGCCCGAGGTCATGAAAGCACTGGAAAACCATGACTGGCCCGGCAATATTCGGCAGCTGCGCAACTGCCTGCGCACCGTGCTGGCGCTGTGCGACACGGAGACCATCACCATCGAGGATCTGGACGAAGACATACGCGCTGGCGGCCATCGTGCGCGGTCGCGGGCAGGCGCAGCGTGCAGCGAGGCTGCGCATGACGACAATCCGCTCGCCTGCGCCGAGCGCGAGGCCATCCTATGCGAGCTCGAGGCGCTGCGCTGGAACGTCACCAAAGTGGCCGCAAAGCTGAGCTTAAGCCGCAACACGCTATACCGGAAGATGCGGCGTTACGGCATTAAGCCGCCGCGCTGACGCGCGCGGGCTGCGACGACTCGACACTTCGAAGTTCCCTCCCCTACGTACCGCAGCAGCTTCCGGGCTAATGCGGGACCTTAATTACGGAAATCTGTCTTGCCAGAGCATATCCTGTTTTTGACCGGCAGGCTGGCCGAGCAAAGTCTTCATAAGGTCTTGCAGGCCATGCAGCCGACGGATTTCACCTATCATGTTCACCAGATCGGTATCAGCGTAGCCGCGCTGATGTCGACGGAGCTGATCGCACGTCGCCTGCACGAT
>JAPSGG010000265.1 GCA_031177845.1 Chromatiales bacterium | reverse complement strand
AGCATGGGCTGGACGCGCTGATCGAGCGGCTCGAAAGCGGCGACACCGAGAAGTTGGCGCCTAAACCGATATCACCATGACCACTGCCAAGCTGGAAGCGCGCGGCGAAGACCGGTTTGCAGTCGCAGGCGACCTGAGTTTCGCGACCGTGCCGGCACTGTGGGAGCAGTCCCGGCAGCCGTTTGCAACCGCGGCGGATATCTTAGCGGTCGATCTGGCCTCCGCGGGTCGCGCCGACAGCGCCGGGCTGGCTCTTCTGGTGGCGTGGACGCGTTGGGCGCGCGAAAGTGCGAAGTCCATCCGCTTCATCAATATGCCAGCGCAGATCATGCAGCTTGTCGAAGTGAATAAGCTCGAGGATCTGCTGCCCCTGGAAGAAGCCCGCTGACATCCACGTAAGACCGAGCAAAACATTATCCGCTGCTGCTGCCGCATCAAGCGGTATCAAGCGCTAGCGGTCTTCTACCACACACCTTTGGAGAAACTGCTTATCATCGGAGGCCACCCCCTGCAAGGGGAGGTGCGCATATCCGGGGCTAAAAACGCCGTGCTACCGATCCTCGCGGCGGCGCTGCTGGCCGACAGTCCCATACGGATCGGCAATGTTCCGCACCTGCACGACGTGACCACCACGATGGAGTTGCTGGGGAGGATGGGCGTATCGCTGCTGGTAGATGAGCGCATGAACATCGAGGTCGATACTTCCAGCATTGAGGAATTTGTCGCGCCCTACGAGCTAGTCCGAACCATGCGCGCCTCGATCCTGGTGCTGGGGCCGCTCCTGACACGCTTTGGACGTGCCGAGGTCTCGTTGCCGGGCGGTTGCGCGATCGGCACCCGCCCCGTGGACCTGCACCTGCGGGGGCTTGTGGCGATGGGCGCCGAAATCGATGTCGAGGGTGGTTACATCCGTGCCCGCGCGTCGAGGCTCAAGGGCACTCACCTGGTAATGGACAGTGTCACAGTGACCGGCACCGAGAACCTGATGATGGCCGCGGCCCTGGCGCAGGGGACGACAGTGATCGAGAACGCCGCACGCGAGCCGGAAGTCGTGGATCTGGCGAACTGCCTCAATGCCATGGGGGCCAGCATCACGGGCGCTGGCACCGATACGCTCACCATCGAGGGCGTGGAGCAGCTCCATGGTTGCCAGTACAGCGTGTTGGCGGATCGTATCGAGACTGGAACCTTTCTGGTAGCCGCAGCGATCACCGGCGGCAAGGTGCGGCTCAAGCAGACTGAGCCCCGACTATTGGACGCCGTGTTGCAGAAACTGGAAGAGGCAGGCGCGGAACTTAATACCGGTCTCGACTGGATCGAGCTCGACATGCATGGCAAGCGCCCGAAAGCGCTGGACATTCGCACTGCCCCCTACCCGGCATTTCCGACTGACATGCAGGCGCAGTTCACGGCGCTCAATGCGATTGCCGCCGGCGGTGGCGCGGTGACAGAAACAGTGTTCGAGAACCGCTTCATGCACGTACAAGAGATGCAACGCATGGGCGCGAACATACGGGTGGAAGGCAACACCGCCATTACCCGAGGGGTGGACCACCTCAAGGCGGCACCGGTGATGGCAACCGATCTGCGCGCCTCGGCCAGCCTGATCCTGGCAGGCCTCGTGGCCAGGGGTGAGACGGTCGTGGATCGCATCTATCACATCGACCGCGGCTACGAGTGTATCGAGGAGAAGCTCGCCGCCTTAGGCGCCAACATCCGGCGTGTGCCAGCGTAACGGTGCCACACAGACACAGAGGACTCGGAGCGAACGAAATGATGAACCGAGAAGCCTGCTTAACTGATGCGTCGCCAGGCGAAGGGCCGATTCCGCTTAGAACCGCATCGATCTCTGTGCCCTCTGTGTCTCTATGGCTGAAGTGCTAACCATCGCCCTACCCAAGGGCCGCGTCGGAGAGGAGTGCCTACCGCTGCTAGCGGCCGCCGGGATCGTGCCGGAAGAAGACCCGCGTAACAGCCGCAAGCTGATCCTCGGAACGAACGCCGCCGGCCTGAAACTCATCATCGTGCGCGCCGCCGACGTGCCGACCTACGTACAACATGGCGCCGCGGAACTGGGTATTACCGGAAAAGACGTGCTGATGGAGCACGGTGGCGAAGGCATTTACGAGCCCCTGGACTTGAGGATAGCCCCGTGCCGGATGATGGTGGCAGGCAGAAAGGACGCGCCGCCGGTCGAGGGCCGCCTTCGCGTAGCGACAAAATACGTCAACTGTACGCGGCGATTCTATGCGCAGCAGGGCAAGCAGGTAGAGATCATTAAGCTGTACGGGTCGATGGAACTGGCGCCGCTGGTGGGTCTCGCTGACCGCATTGTGGACCTCGTGGACACCGGCAATACCCTCAAAGCCAATGGCTTGATGCCGCTGGAGCACATCGCGGATATCAGCTCGCGCTTGATTGTTAATAAGGCGGCCATGAAAATGAAGCATGCGCGCGTCAAGGAACTCATCAAACTGATCCGGGCGGCGCTCGACAAGCTAGCTTAGGACTAGGAACCGGGACCATGAGATACAGAACCGATGACCTGCGTATCAGTGGACTGCGCGAATTAATCACGCCGCAGGAACTGCACGCTGAATTGTCCATCACGGAACAGGCGGCCAAGACCGTGTTTGAGACGCGCGAGCAGATCCACCGCATCCTGCACGGCAAAGACGATCGCCTGCTCGCAGTCGTAGGTCCGTGCTCGATCCACGACACCAAGGCCGCGCTCGAATACGCCAGGCGCTTGATGCCTGTGCGCGAAGCGCTCGCACGCCAGGTTCTGATCGTGATGCGGGTGTACTTCGAGAAACCGCGCACGACGGTCGGGTGGAAGGGTTTGATCAACGACCCGGACCTGGACGGCAGTTTCGAGATCAACAAGGGGCTGCGCTTGGCGCGCGGACTGTTGCTGGACCTGAATCACATGGGTATGCCAGCCGGCACCGAATACCTGGACGTCATCAGCCCGCAATACGTGGCCGACCTGATCAGCTGGGGCGCAATCGGCGCCCGCACTACCGAAAGTCAGGTGCACCGCGAGCTGGCGTCGGGGCTGTCCTGCCCGGTAGGGTTCAAGAACGGGACCGGCGGCAATGTGCAGATCGCGGTGGATGCCATTCGCTCGGCCTCGCAGCCGCACCATTTCCTCTCAGTGACCAAGGGCGGCCATTCGGCAATCTTCTCCACCAGCGGCAACCGCGACTGCCACGTGATCCTGCGCGGGGGTGGCGCGAGCACCAATTACGATCCGGACAGCATCAACGAGGCCGCAAAGCGGCTCGAAAACGCGGGTCTGCCGGCACGCATGATGATCGACTGCAGCCACGCCAATAGTCGCAAGCAACACCAGAATCAGGTGGAGGTCGGCCGAGTGCTCGCGCATCAGATCGCCAGCGGCGACCATCGCATCGTGGGCGTGATGATCGAGAGCCATCTGGTGGCCGGTCGGCAGGACGTCATCGCAGGTAAGCCATTGGCATATGGGCAGAGCATCACTGATGCCTGCCTGGGTTGGGAAGATACGCATCCGTTACTCATGACCCTTGCGCAAGCCGTTGGCGCCAGGCGCAGTCGCGCGCGGGCAACGGCTTAATAAAAATGTCTCGTACAGAGGCTCAAAGGCGCCAAGGATTTGTGGCGGTGCGTTATTGAATATTCATTACGATCTTTGTGTCTTAGAGGCCTGCCACAAGGAATACGAGGACATCACGCATGCCCGATAT
>JAPSGG010000264.1 GCA_031177845.1 Chromatiales bacterium | reverse complement strand
ACCAAAGGACAAGATGGTAGACAAGATGATGCCGCCGATGACTACCATTGCCAATGGCCGCTGCACTACGGCACCGATGTCGGGTCCACAATCAGCCCAAACTCGAGTGCATCCAGGCTCATCAGATTCCCGCTGACCTTGTTCGTTACCATGCCGGTGACAGTGAAACGCACCGACAGCGGAATAACAAGGCAGTGATAAGTGGCGCTCGCAAATTGCCGAGCAGCACAAACAGCACGACTATCACCAGGAGCGCACCCTCAAACAGGTTGTTGCGCACGATCTTAATTCTTGCGCACGGTCTCAATCGTCCTATTCACGAGCGCGGTGTGCTCGTAGACCGCGCGGTGCCGACATGCCTTTGGGTAACGACTGTCGATCTCTTCAGCTTTGCCGCGGCCGCCTTTGCGGCACCGCGGCTAGTTTTCGCCCATCAGCATCATGGCGGTGCCAAGCACCACCTCCTTACTGTCCTGTGTGGCTGCACCTGTGCGCAGCTCGCAGCCATAGCCCACGTCTGCGGCATCGCCGATGGCGACCGTCATCCCGTCCGCCGTGCGAGGATGATGTTCCACATCCCGACTACGTCCCGAACAAACCCAGGTACCCGGATCAGATATCCCTCGCCGCTATGCTCAATGTAGTCAGCGCCGAGACTGGCACCGCTCGCCTCAAGCGCCTCCACCACATCGGCCAGGCTCAAATCCAGCGCCAATAACTTTGCCGGATTAGGCGTCACGTGAAACGGCTTTTCATACCCGCCAATGGTGTTGATCTCGGTGACATCCGGCGCCTGACGCAGTTGCAGCAGAATGATCCAGTTCTGAACAGCACGTAGGTCCATAGGGGTATATGGCATTTCATGTTCAATGCGCGCACCCGCCTTTGCCTCCACCACGTACATGAAGATCTCACCCAAGCCCGTCGCGATCGGCCTCATTTAGGGCCGTAACCCAGGCGAAACTCGTCGCATCGCAACGGGAGACGTTCGGTGATCTGCTGGCGGGCGAAGTAGATGTCGGTTCCCTCTTCGAACACCACCATGCCCTGAAGACATAGCACGACAGCGAGCGCGTGTAATCCGGATTCGCAGACTCGCCAGTAGCCGCTCAACTGGATAGTTGATGCGCTGCTCGGCCTCAATCGGCGAGTATCCTAGCGTCCCGGTGTTGACCTGCATCGGCACGTTGGTGATATCTGGATACCGCTCAATCGGCAGGCGCTGGTAGGTAGGTGTAGATTTCAAGTCCGGCCATGCTGGCAATGATCAGCAGAACTAGCCACCGCTGATTGATCGACCAGCGGATGATGGCATCCAGCATGCCAAATCCCTTAGATCGACACGCCGAGTTGGCGCAAGCCCACGGCCATCAAGCCATAGGCGGCGAACATGACCAATGTTGCAATGGCAAGCGATGGAAAGAACGTCATGCCACGACGTAGAAGCCATGCCAACACGATGAACAGTGACAGCGAGGGCAATACCAGCCAGAAAATGCTCTGCGCCAGCGCTGCAATACGCTGCGTATCACCGGTTTCACCATAAAGCCAAAGAATAGCGAGGTACGAGGTTAGCGGTAGCGACGCGAGCAACCCGCCTAGCGCTGAGCTGCGCTTCGCAAGCTCTGAGACGCCGACCACGATTGCGGCAGATAGAAGGTATTTGATCAGGATATACAAGGGTCACTCCTCAATGATCATTGCCAAGGCTGAATTTCTCGATATCGGCCATGATGAAATAACTGTTCTCGACCACGTACTCCGTACTGGGCGCAAGACCGCTTAGGACTTCTATAGGCGTTGGATCACTGCGGCCGGCCTCCCGTCTGCGGACCTCGTCAGCGTCCAGCGTATCGAACATCACGCAAAAACCCCAAAAGGTCTGCAATGCGCTATTGCGTACCGCGAGCGGCACACTTTCCTCCCGCACAACCGCCTTGCCGATCACAGCTATGCCGGATTGCTAGGCGCTCAAGGGGGATTGTTGAGAACGATGCGTGCGGTGGTGTCTGACTAAATTAAACTGCTGTCCGGCACGATGTAGTCGATCTTGCGTGTGGCTTCGAGCTTTTCATCCAGAGAGTGCACTCGCACAGGCTAACCGACTTGGATGCGCGCCAGACGGTCTAAGAGCCCAAACACTGCGCCGCGCTTACGAGCGTTTTGTGCCCGCCCACCAGGCATGCAATGCATCTCGCAGTACGTCGTAAGATGTGTGCAAAAATACCGCTGCTAGCAACGCGGCTACAATCAAGTCGGGCCAGAAGCTGCTGGTCAGCCACACGGCCGAGCCTGAAATGATAACAGCCGCATTACCAAGGACGTCGTTGCGCGAGCACAGCCATACCGAGCGCATGTTCACGTCTTCGCCGCGGTGGCGCTGCAGCAGTAATAGGCAAATCAGATTGGCGATCAGGGCGACAGCGGCCACGACCATAATCACGAGCCCCACTGGTTCGGGGTGCCCCGATAGCTTCACTGCAATTCCGATAAGGACGCCTATACCGAAGGCGAATTGCACGAGCCCTTTGACAAACGCGGCTCCTGCACGCCAGCGCAGACCCCGATACGCGACGAAAAGGCTGATGGCATAGACGAACATGTCGCCTAAATTATCGGACGAATCTGCTAGCAGCGCCGAGGAATCCGCCCATAGACCGGCCGCGAAAAGGATAAGAAACATTAGGCCGTTTATCATCAGCACCATTCTGAGTGTATCCGCGCGCTCGCGGGTCAGGCGCGTCTGAGCCGATCCAATTTCGTGATTGCACGTAGGCATGAATCTTCTTACCACTCCATCGCGATTTCCGTGCTTGCGCGTGACTTGCGCACAAAAAGATGCAGGGGAGATGCAGGGAAACTCATTGTTGCGCGTCAGTTACAAGTCGCGCATCACCTTCAGTATATCTGGCGTTGCCGTGCCTACGCGCGGATTTCCGGGCCGCAGGAACGCTCACCGCATTCGGCTTGCATGGCCGCTTCGAGTTGCAGCGGTATATGCGCCAGGGCAAACCGGGTCTCAAACTGGTTTTTCATCGTTCCGAGCACTACGGGCCAGCGGCCCATATTCGTAATCCAGACGTGCGCCGACAGCGCATCTGATTGGAAACGAGCGACGACACTGCAGATGATGCACCGCCCGTACATCGTTCACCTTTACCATCGCGCACGTAACCTCGTCCAGATCCACATGCGGCGTCACGCCCACGATCAGCTCGTGCCGCTCCTTCTTTAGTAGGCGGACCCTGGAAATGAGAATTAGCCAGGCCGATGAAGACGGATAGACGAACCAATGGGCACCCGGCCTGTCCACCAAATGACCGCGCCCCGACTGCAGCGACGAAACCAGCCAGATCACCGCGAACAGGCAACAGTGCGCTGTGCTCGCAAAAGCCTGATCGCCGCCGCATAGTATCCGAACCGTAAGCAGATTTATCATTAGTCGGACGATTCTCACGATTATAACGGTCGCCCCGGCGCCGGTTGCCGCGCTAGCAATCGATCAATGGCGGCAACAACGATGGCGCCCACGACCACGGCCATGAACAGCATATTGACAGGCCTGCCGATAAATTCGGCCTGCTCGAAGCCGATAGGATTATCATGCCGAAGGCGCCCTCTGACGCAATCATGCGGTCGCGGCCCCAATCCTTGGTGCCACTGAATAGTGAGTATTCGCCTGGCCGCGGCCAGCAATGTGACACATCTCGAAGACCAGCCGGCGCCTCAAG
>JAPSGG010000263.1 GCA_031177845.1 Chromatiales bacterium | reverse complement strand
TTTTGCCTGCGGCCGGCAGAAGGATACGTTGACCTACTCGGATCATGTGCGCGCTGCGCAACTGATTTCGCACCATCAGATCGCTCAGGGAAACGCCGTAGCGACTGGCGATGCCGGAGAGCGTATCGCCGCGGCTGACCATGTGAAACGTATCTGGCACCTGCGCCGCGTAGCGCTGGGCAGAAGGAATTGCCGCGATCCGCTGCGCAGCAGTCACGGGATCGATTGTTCCCGGCGGCAGGCGCAGTGCGTAACCGGCAGGCATGTACTTCTCGCCGCGCCAGACGGTCGGCATCAGCATGAGGTTGTGGGCGCGCAGCCGCTCGAGGTCGATATCCAGCGCCTCGGCCACGGCCGTGGCAGGCATATACGCGGGCAACTTTGCCGTGCGCAGTGGCTGCTCAGCCTCGCGCTTCAGGCCGGGGAAATAGCGTTCGGCATTCTCATGGATTTCCCGCGCGGCCAGAAAGGAGACGTAAAAGTTGCGTGAGGCGAAGCCGAAGGTGCGGCTCTGATACTTTCGCAAGATGGTCGCGATGTCGCGCGTCTTCAAGCTCTGCACCGCGCGGCGCATGCCAGCCGCCCCGTGATTGTAGGCGGTGATGGCAAGTGGCCAGGTACCGGTCACTGAGTAATTTAGCGCGAGGAGCTGCACCGCCGCATCCGTGGCCACATACGGATCTAGGCGCTCGTCGACGACATGGTCTATGCGCAGATAGCGTCGTCCGGTCGCTGGAATGAACTGCCACATGCCAGCTGCGCCTACCTTAGAATAGGCGTTCGGATTAAATGAAGATTCGACGTGTGGTAACACGGCCAAATCCTCCGGCATGCCGCGTGCGGCGAACGCGCGTCGGATGTAAGCTTCCCACGCGCCTGAACGCTGGAGCCCTTCCCGGAATCGGTCGCTCTGGCCGAGTTGGAAGCGAATATCGTAGACGGCCTGGGTTAGTATGGAGCTACTCACATCCTTGGGCCACAGCGCGCGCACGCGTGCCTCTTCGGAGGTCAGATTCTCGCGCTTGGTAGCCAGGCGCTTCAGTATCGCCTGATAATATCGCTTGCGCTCCTCGACCATGCGCAGCCGCGTGCTGGAGGCCATGCCCGACGGGAATTGCAGCACCTCGTACACGACGCCGAGATCGCGCTCGTCGTGCAGCAGGCCGGACGAGGTGTCGACCTCAGTGTACACGCGCTTCCAGAATTCGACATCCGCATTGAGTTCCGCTGGCTTCGGGAACGGCTCGTCGGCCCGGGCGCAGGCAACCCATAGCAGGGCCGCGCACAGCAGTATTATTCGCATGTACCGGTTATGGCTTTAGCGGATTGGAGATGGTGAACATGGTCGCGCAGACTCAGGCAGAATCCACGCCCACCGAGCGGCGCTATTATCCGTCTATCCGACTTGCCCCGGCACGCCGCTTGTACCTCCCACGATGCCGCACGTCGGCAAGGCGAGTGTGATCCGTCGCCGCTGTTATGCCCGGCGGGGAAAACCCAGTTTGTGTAAGCACAAGGCGATCTCGTCGAGGATCCCGGGATCATCGATGGTCGCGGGCGGATGATACGATTGCCCGTCGGCCATCTTGCGCATGACCACGCGCAGACACTTGCCCGATCGGGTCTTAGGAAGCCGCTGCACCACCGTGCAGAGCTTGAACGCCGCGACCGGACCGATCTGCTCGCGCACACGCTGCACCAGTTCAGCCTTGATCTCGTCCTCCCCGCGCCGCACGCCGGTCTTGAGCACGATAAGGCCCATGGGCAATTGACCCCTGAGGGGATCGGCGACTCCGATGACTGCGCACTCGGCCACATCCGGATGCGCGGCAATCACCTCTTCCATGGCGCCTGTCGAAAGTCGATGCCCGGCGACATTGATCACATCGTCGGTTCGACTCATCACCCAGACGTAGCCGTTTTCGTCCAAGTAGCCAGCATCGCCGGTCACGTAGTAGCCGGGATAGCGATTCAGATAAGCCTCCTTGTATCGCTGGTCGTTGTGCCACAAGGTCGGTAGACAGCCCGGCGGCAACGGCAGTTTGATGCAGAGGCTGCCCATCTCACCGAGCGGCAACTCGTTCCCTTGGGGTCCCAGCACGTGCAGGTCGTAGCCCGGCACCGCCTTAGTCGGCGAGCCAGGCTTGATCGGCAACTGCTCGATGCCTAAGCAATTGGCCGCGATGGCCCAGGCGGTCTCGGTCTGCCACCAGTGATCGATGACCGGCACCTTGAGGATCGCCTGCGCCCAGTTGAGCGTATCGGGATCGCAGCGCTCGCCCGCCAGAAACTGAGCGCGCAGACAGGAGAGATCGTAGCGCCTGACGTGCCGGCCTTGAGGATCTTCCCTCTTGATCGCGCGAAACGCCGTAGGCGCGGTGAACATCACCTTGACCCTGTGCTCGCTGATCACACGCCAGAATGCGCCAGGATCCGGCGTGCCGACGGGCTTGCCCTCATAGAGGATGGTGGTGCAGCCCTGCAGCAAGGGACCGTAAACGATATAAGAATGGCCGACCACCCAGCCGACGTCGGACGCCGCCCAATACACGTCGCCCGCTGTCACACCGTAGATGTTCTTCATGGACCACTTGAGCGCCACCGCATGGCCACCGTTGTCGCGCACGATACCCTTGGGCCGACCCGTAGTACCGGAGGTGTAGAGGATATAGAGCGGATCGGTCGCGGTCACCGGCACACACTCGGCGGACGCTGCGGCGGCCATGGCGTCTTGCCAATCGAGATCGCGGCTGGCGGTGAGCTTCACATAGCATTGCGGGCGCCGCAGGATGATACATGTGTGCGGTTTGTGGGCGGCCAGCTCGAACGCCCGGTCCACCAACGGCTTGTACTCGATGATACGGCCAATCTCGATGCCACAGGAGGCGGTGACGATGAGCTTGGGCCGAGCATCGTCGATACGCGCGGCCAGCTCATTGGCGGCGAAGCCGCCGAACACCACTGAGTGAATGGCGCCTAGCCGTGCGCAGGCCAGCATCGCGATGACGGCTTCGGGCACCATTGGCATGTAGATGATCACCCGATCGCCCCGTTCTATGCCCTTGGCGCGCAGCGCGCCGGCGAACAAAGCCACAGCGTCGCGCAGCTCGCGATAGGTGTAAGTGGTCACGGTATTTGTGACCGGGCTGTCGTGGATCAGGGCGGGCTGCTCGCCGCGGCCCTCCTCAACATGGATATCCAAGACGTTGTAACAGGTATTCAATTGGCCGCCAGAAAACCAACGATAGATGGGGGCTCTACTCTCATCGAGGGTCTTGTCCCAGCGGCGATCCCACTGGATCTCTTCCGCCATCTCGGCCCAGAACCCTGACGGGTCGGCCCGCCATCGGGCATAAACCGAGCCGTAAGATTGCGTGGCCATACCGATCTCCCGACCTTTAACTAGGCCTGTATTCTAGCCGTGGGGTCGCAGCCCATGCACGAAGGGGAGTCCGGGATGTGGGAGCCACGCACGCCGCAATGCGGGCGAAATAACCGCGCCGAGGTGGCGCTCCTTCCGATTTCTGGATGCGCGTGCCGTCTAAGACGCGAGCAGTGCCGGTGGATGCGCGAGCCGTCTAAGACGCGAGCAGTGCCGGTAAGTCGCTTAAGTCCGGCAGATCCGCCGCCGGCCCTTTGGGCAGGCGTTCAGGCGTATGGCTCAAGCGATTGATCCACACGGCCTTCAAACCGAAGTGCGCAGCGCCCGCTGCGTCCCAAGCATTGGCTGAGTTGAAGC
>JAPSGG010000262.1 GCA_031177845.1 Chromatiales bacterium | reverse complement strand
AACCGCTACACAAGTTGGCTGCAGATGCCAGTGCCCCTCGAAGTTCGCTGGTCGGTCGAGTCCGAAACGCCGCGCGAAGATCTTGTACTCGGCAGGTTCCAGTAACGCCTCGATCTCTTCCCGCCGCCAGACATAGAACTTGCCTTCTTCGCCTTCCGAGTCCGCATCCAGTGAGGAGTAATAGCCGCCTTCGGGAGCCTGCATCTCACGCATCGCCCAGTCGGCAGTTTCACAGGCAGTCTGTCCCAGCGCGGCACTGCCGGTCGCACGGGCTGCCTGCGCGCACAGGGCGAGCAGCGGCCCGTTGTCGTACAGCATCTTCTCGAAATGTGGAATCATCCATTGATCGTCTACCGAGTAGCGGCAAAAACCGCCTCCCAGATGATCATAGATGCCGCCCTGCGCCATCTTGTTGAGCGTGAAGATGGCCATGTGGAGCGCGCGCTCATCCGGCTCGCGCCGATACAGGTTGGCGGCCCAGTGGCGCAATAGGAGTTCCAAGTTGCTGGGATGCGGGAATTTGGGCGCGCCTCCGAAGCCGCCGTAATGCGGATCGAAATTCTGTTCGAGCTGCTTGCGCGCCCGGTCGAGCAGGTTTGCATCCAATGGTCCCTTGCCACCTGGTTGGCCATAGATGCTGTCCAGCGCCGTAAGCATTGAGGCATTCTGATTGCGGATGTCGGTGCGGTTCTGACGGAAAAAATTCGCCACGCGCTTGAGCAGGTCCGTGAAGGCGGGCAGACCGTGCAAGGGTTGCTTGGGAAAATAGGTGCCGCCGAAGAAGGGCACCTGATCTGCCGGCGTCAGAAACATGGTCAGTGGCCAGCCGCCGCTACGTCGGTTCAACAGCAACTGCGAAGTCTGATAGATCTTATCCAGATCGGGCCGCTCCTCGCGATCGACCTTGATATTGATGAACAGCTCGTTCATGACTTGCGCAGTGGCCGGATCCTCGAACGATTCATGGGCCATCACATGGCACCAATGGCAGGCCGAATAGCCGATCGACAGCAGGATCGGCTTGTCTTCTTCTCGCGCCTTGTTGAGCGCCTCCTCGCTCCATGGATACCAGTCGACCGGGTTGTGCGCGTGTTGCCGCAGGTAAGGACTGGTCTCAAAGATCAGGCGGTTGTGATGTTCGCTCATGAGTCATCCTAGTCTGTGATTACTTGAAACTGTCGTGTAAAGCCCGTGTCGTTTTGCTGACCCTCGGTAAGAACGCGGGAGCTTCTGCTATCATGCCCAGCGCTTATGGAGTGCGCTCGCACCAATAGTCAGATACTTCCGCCGCTGCGCCTCAAACGCAACGAAGAGCGCCGTTTGCGCACTGGCCATCTGTGGGTGTTCAGCAACGAGGTGGATGTCGATCGCACACCCCTGATTTCTTTCGAGTCCGGCGAGGCCGTAGAGGTTCAGGATTATCGCGGTCGGACGATTGGCAGCGGCTACGTGAACCCGCATTCGCTGATCTGCGCGCGGCTGGTCAGCCGCGACAAGCGGCATCCCTGGTCGTCCTCGCTGATCGTACATCGGCTCAAAGTGGCATTGTCACTCCGTGAGATGCTATTTGAGCAGCCATTCTACCGGCTGGTCTACAGCGAGAGCGACGGCCTGCCGGGGCTAGTCGTGGATCGCTTTGGCGATCTTCTGGTGGCACAAATCACCACGGCCGGCATGGAGCGCGTGAAAGACGACATCGTAGTAAGCCTGGACAAGGTGCTGCGGCCACGCACCATCCTTCTCCGCAACGACAATCCCATACGTGCGCTCGAACAACTGCCGCTGTACGTCGAAGCGCCGGTAGGTCAAGTGCCGGAGTGCGTCAGGTTAAATGAACTGGGTGCGCATTTCGACGTGCCGTTGCGGGGCGGTCAGAAGACTGGCTGGTATTTCGATCACCGTGACAACCGCGCGCGCATGGCGCGGCTGGCCAAGGACCGCCGCGTGCTGGACGTGTTCAGTTACATCGGAGCGTGGGGCATACAGGCAGCCATCCATGGGGCCGCGTGCGTGACCTGCCTCGACGAATCGCGATCCGCGCTCGACCGCGCCCGCGCGAATGCCGAGCTCAACAGCGCGACGGGCGCCATCGAGACGCGCCAGGGTGACGCCTTCAAACTGCTGCAGGAGCTGCACGCCACGGGCGAGCGCTTCGATATCATAGTGCTCGATCCGCCCGCCTTCATCAAGCGCAAGAAGGATACCAAGATCGGAACGGAGGCTTATCGGCGCCTGAACGAACTGGCCATGCGGGTCCTCGCTAGGGATGCGATCCTCGTTTCCTGCTCGTGTTCTTATCATCTGGCGTTGAATGACCTTGTGGCCCAGATGCACGCAGCCGCGCGGCATCTTGGTCGCGATATGCAGATCCTCAGCATAGGCGGCCAGGCGCCGGATCATCCAATACATCCAGCGATTACCGAGACGGATTATCTCAAGGCAGTATTCGCGAGGCTGATCCTCTAGCAGGCGTGGGTCAAAGCGATGCGAATCTTTGAGATCTTCTGCTGGGCAGAATTCGTGCCTGCCTGATGACGTTGCTAGAATACGAGCTATGCTGACCTATCCGGATATAGACCCGATTGCGATAGATCTCGGGCCTCTGCAGATTCACTGGTACGGCGTGATGTACCTAGTCGGCTTCGTCGGCTTTTGGTGGCTGGGGCTTGTGCGCGCCAGGCAACCGTACTCGCCGGTGAAACCTCAGCAGATCGGGGACATGCTGTTCTACGGCGTACTGGGTGTCATCCTGGGCGGAAGGATCGGCTACATTCTTTTCTACAACCTGCCTGCGTTTCTAGATAACCCGCTGATCCTATTCCAGATCTGGGAAGGGGGAATGAGCTTCCACGGGGGTCTGATCGGCGTGATCATCGCCGCCTGGATCTACAGCCAGCGGCATGGTATTGGATTTTTGCGCTTGTGTGACTTCGTCGCGCCCATGGTGCCAGTGGGTCTAGGTGCTGGTCGCATCGGTAATTTTATCAACGGCGAGTTGTGGGGCGCACCAACCAGCCTGCCGTGGGGCATGGCGTTTCCGAATGCCGGACCCGAGCCGCGCCATCCCTCACAGTTGTACGAAGCGCTCCTCGAAGGCTTGGTGTTGTTCGTCATCCTCTGGGTATTCTCGCGCAAGCCGCGCCCGGCCGGAGCCGTCTGCGGCCTATTTCTGGTGGGCTACGGGGTGCTTCGGTTCTTGGTGGAGTTCGTGCGTCTACCCGACGAGCACATCGGCTATCTGGCCTTTGGCTGGCTTACGCTTGGGCAGGTCCTCTCTTTGCCCATGGTCGTCCTCGGCGTGACGCTCATGGCCCGAGCTTATCGCCATCGAGATCAGCACCAAGCGGCGACGTAACAGCCATGCGGCAATATCTGGATCTGCTGCGCCACGTGTTGGAAAAGGGTGTGCGCAAACAGGACCGCACCGGCACGGGCACTCTGTCGGTGTTCGGCTATCAGACGCGCATTGATCTGTGCGAGGGTTTCCCGTTGTTGACGACGAAGAAACTCCATCTGCGCTCGATCATCTATGAGCTGCTTTGGTTCCTCAGAGGAGAGACAAATGTCGGTTATCTGCGCGATCACGGCGTAACGATCTGGGATGAGTGGGCGAACGAGGCTGGTACCCTAGGCCCGATCTACGGTGCGCAGTGGCGTGCGTGGCCCACCGCCGATGGGCGCCACATCGATCAGATCGCGCGAGTCCGGCGTGCTTTTGATCTGCTCCACGGCGCGCGCGA
>JAPSGG010000037.1 GCA_031177845.1 Chromatiales bacterium | reverse complement strand
GGCTTCAACGAGGCCGGCAATCGGGCGCCTGAAACGGCCCGCGAGGAGGCCCTGCGCGCCCATTTGGTCGTGTATGTGTGCGAGGGTGATCTTACGCGTGACCAGTGGCAAGACCTGAGCGAATTGGAAAAATACGGTAAGCCGCTAGTCATTGCGGTGAATAAGATCGACCGCTATCAGCAACAGGACCTGGACCTCATCGAGGCACGCATACGCGAACGCATCTCGTCGGGCATTTCGGTGGTCGCCGTCCAAGCCGGCGGCAGCGAAGAAGTCATACGCGTATTGCCCGACGGACGCGAAGAGACAGTCGTGCGCGAACGCGTGCCTAACGTGGCACCCTTGATCATCACACTACAGAATCTGCTGCTCGAGCGTCATGACGTACTCGGCGCCCTGCGCGACAACGCCATCATATTGCTTGCGGCCGGCAAGCTGGAGCACACACTCGGCGACTATCGCCGCCGCGTTGCCGATGCCTTGGTCGAGCGCTATACCCGCCGCGCGGTGATCGGCGGCCTGGCAGCCTTCGCACCGGGGGCGGACATCGTTATCCAGGGGGCGTTGGCCACCGGCTTTGTGCGCGCGTTGTGTGATTTGTACGAGGTTTCAGTTCGCCAGGTGGATCTGGATAAGCTCCTGAATGTGATTAAAGGTCGTCTAGGCCGATCCCTCCCGCTGGTACTCGCGATCGCGGGCAATGCCTTCAAGGCCTTCCCCGGGTTGGGCACCGTGGCCGGTGGCCTGACCCATGCGGTGGCCTACGGGCTGCTGTTTCAGAGTCTTGGTCGTGCATTGGTGGAGTCGTTGAGCTCCCGCGGAGAACTGGATACCCGCGCAGCATCGCAATTGTTCGAGGAAAAACTCCGTGAAGATCTGGCAGCGCGTGCGCGAGAGCTTGCGGCTCTGGCCCTCGCCGAAAAAAAACGCGATCGAGATCCATCCTGACGCACCCGCAAGCGCCGTGCGCAGCGACGATGCCCTGGATAAGGTCAAGGAAAGCCTGCATGGATTACTGAACGACCCGCACGTGCCTGCCCCAGTGCGCGCGCAACTAGCCCCCGAGTACCGGGACCTGGAGGCCATGCTCGACAAGCTGGAGCACGGCCACATACACATCGCAGCGTTCGGACGCGTAGGGGTCGGCAAGTCCTCGCTGCTGAACGCACTTCTGGGCGAGAACCGGTTCTACGTGAGCACCCTGCACGGCGCCACCCAACGCCCGGAGACGGCGACCTGGCGCAAGGACACGGGCGGACATGTCGTCCTGTACGATACGCCCGGCATCAATGAGATCGACGGCGGGGAAAGGGAGCGACTTGCTCATGAGGTCGCAGCGCGCAGCGACCTGGTTCTGTTCGTCGTGGATGGCGACATCACCGATACCGAGCTGCGCGCATTGCACCTGTTAGCGAATGAGAATCGTCCTTTACTGTTGGTGCTGAACAAGGCGGATCGCTACACGGCATCGGAACGCGAGCTGCTGCTTGCTCATTTGACCAAGCGCGTGCACGGGCTCGTGGATGCGCGCAGCGTAGTGGCCTGCGCCGCGGCGCCAGGCGAGCGCGTGTATATAGAACGCCACGAACTGGGCGCCGAGCGTGAGGTCAAGCGCCGCCCAGCCGCTGACATCGTCAGCCTGAAAGAGCATCTTTGGCAGATCCTAGAGCGCGAGGGCAAGACCCTCGCGGCCATCAACGCCGGTCTGTTCGCGGGGCGCCTAAGCGATCAGGTGGCCGCCCGCATCACCGAGGTCAAGCAAGCGCTCGCGCAGCGGGTAATCAACAACTACTGCCTGGGCAAAGGACTAGCGGTGGCGTTCAATCCCGTGCCCATCACAGACCTCGTAGCCGCCGCGGCACTGGACATGGCCATGGTAATCCACTTGAGTCGCGTGTATGGATTGCCGGTCACGCGCAGCGAGGCAGGCAGGCTGATCCAGGTCATCATCACACAGATCGCCGCGTTGATGGGCGCCGTGTGGGCCATGCATCTGCTGTCCTCGGCCCTGAAGCTGAGCAGTGCGGGGCTCACGACCATGCTAACCGCCAGCGCCCAAGGCGCAGTCGCGTATTATGGCACTTACGTCGTTGGACGTGCGGCCGCGCGCTACTTCGCGCACGGAAAGTCTTGGGGCAAGGGAGGCGCCAAGCGCGCAGTGAAAGAAATCCTCGACAGCATCGACCGCGATTCGGTGCTCAAGCAGGCCCGCGAAGATATTCGCGCTCGCCTGCGCGGCGCGTAGGCAGGTGTTGCAGCGCAAAGGCGCAAAGAGCGTTGAATAGGACTAGGAACTGCGGACTGAACCATCCTCGCCTTCTAGGGCGAGGGATTTCATCGGTACGGGCCGAGGTCGGCTCCAGATCCCCCGCTCGGCCGCACACCTTGCAGCTTCGCTGTCCTCATCGCAAAGGAAGCCGCATCCCCCAATCGACTGTATCGCGCGCAACACTCGCTGCTCCTTTTGGATCAAAGGGGGCTGACCGACGCAAGCGGCGAACGGGGGATTTCTTGCGAGTTCGTAGGTCAGCACACATTCTCTCTGATCCCCCTACGCTAAGTTTATAATCAGCGCTGCGGTCTTCTGCGCATCTGCGGTGAGACTTTGTCTTCGAGGTGAAGATCTGGTAGCGGCTCTCTGCGCCTGACCCATTCCGCGGGCACTCCGCCCACCGACGAGGCCACAATGCCTCCCACGATCGCGCAGGTGGTATCGCGGTCCCCAAGCCCTGCCACCGTCTGCCATAGCGCGCTACTGAAATCGCGGCGGTGGTGAACGGCGCACCACAGACAGAACGGCACCGTATCCTGCGCAGACAATCGTTGGCCGGTACCGAGTTCTAGCACCGCTCGCCCGGTGTCGGTGTGAGGAATCTCGCGGGCGCGCTCGATGCCCTCGCGCGTCGCGCAGGCCGGTAGCAGCTTTGCCACTGTGGACAGTAATTGCGCAGCATCACCGCCTTCGCCTGCGGCAGTCAAGGCAGCCGCCGCTGCTATCGCCATGGCCCCTGCCTGTCCATCGATGTGGCCGTGAGTGATCTCCGCGGCAAGCCGGGCCTCGTGTGCGGCCTTTTTCGCGTCGCCCCTGAAGTAGGCTCCGATGGGCGCTGCGCGCATCGCCCCGCCGTTGCCAAAGGATCCACTTCGGAACAACCTGGGTGCCTCCTTGCGCCAATCGCCGCCGGCACCGATGCGGGCCAACAGTTGTGCGGCGCCCATACCGTAACCGCGCCACGGCTCCTGGCTGAAGCGAGACGCAAATGACTCCGCTAGCGCGTCCTGCTCGATCCGCCCGTACCGCGCGAGGATCTCCACAATCGACAACGCCATATGCGTGTCATCGGTCCACCGCCATGGCCCGGGAGGGAGCCGGCGTTCTCGGATGTCTCTGACCGGTAGCGCAAAGAACATCTCCCCGAATGCATCGCCCACTGACAGGCCTTCAAGGCTGATGAAGGCTGATCGGGTGCCGCCGATCGCGCTGTCAAGCATCTGCATAAGTCATATCTTCTGTGACTGCAGCGGGCGCTGCGCTCTGTGGCGCTCACCAATTCCGGCGATTTCTCCGCCGGGGGATGCGCGCGATGATGACGCCCAACAAAAGGCTACCGAGCGCGACCGCGACGCCGATCAGAAACCAGTCTCGGATAGCCTGCACCTCGAGTGCATCGTTCTCGTCCATCAGCTCGCGCACCGTTTGCCTCTCCTGTTGTAGCGCCTGTCGAAGCCGCACGTTTTCCGCTTCAGTCGCGAGCGGTTCCGCGGTGCGCTTGCGCAAGGCGGCTAGCTCATCCTGAAGTTCGCTGCGCTGCTTCGCAAGCACCTCGTTACGCTGCACGAGATCGTCGACGCGGGCCTGCAAATCCTTGACTGTCTGCTGGCTTTGCTCGAGCGCGATGCGCCGTTCCTCGAAGCGCTCTTCGGCTTGCGCCAGCCTGGCCCGGCCGCTGGGTATATCCATCAGATGGCGCGTCAGTATCCAGCCCTCGGTCCCCTGGGCGCGGATCAGGCTGTAACCGCGCACACCTTCTTGCAACACTTCCACGGGAGTGCCGCTGAGGAACAGGGTAACGATTCGGGAGTCCTCTTTCGGCGCATCGCGTACCGGTGCTTGAAATTCATCACTGATGTAGCGCCTATCCTGCGCTGGCGAGATGCCGGCAACCCCCAGTAAACACAGCGCGAAAACCAGCTTGGCAATCGTCTTGTCGGCGGTAATCAATGTCCCTCCCCAATTATGTGCCCACTGCTCATGGACTTGGAGTGACCCGCATTCTAGCTGTCCATACGCCGTCAACAAAGCAAATCCTGTTATACAGGCCATACCAGCGCTACGCGCGCGCCGCCGAGCGGACTTTCGTCGAGCCTGATCGTACCGCCATAGGCTCTCATGATTTCAGCCACCACCGACAGACCGATACCCTGCCCTTCACGGCGCGTATCCAACCGTACGCCGCGTTCCAGGACCGCTTCCCGCTGTTCGGGCGGGAAACCTAATCCATCATCATCGACCAGCCATTGTACGGAGCGGCCATCGAGCGACGCGGTGACCTTGACGTGTTTATGGCAGCATTTGGCTGCGTTATCCAACAGATTGCCGAGCACCTCCATGAGATCGCCTTCGTCCACACGCACCCGAAGCGTGAGGGGAATATTGATCGTGTAGTCTATGGATTTGTGGTGATATACCTTCTTGAGCGCGCGAAGGATCTTGTCCACCACCGGTCTTAACTCGATCTGTCGCATCAGCGTCTGGCTACCGACCGCGGCGGCTCGCTTGAGCTGATACTCGACGATCTGATCCATGCGCGCGACCTGTTCGGACAGGCGCGCCGTGTCCTCTTCAGCGGCAGGAGCACGATCGGCCAGCCCCCGCAACACGGCAAGCGGCGTCTTGAGGCTGTGCGCGAGATCGGCGAGCGCGTTGCGGTAGCGCGTCTGGCGACTGCGTTCGCTGCGCAATAACGCGTTCAGCGCGTTGGCCAGCGGCCTGAGCTCGTCATGGTGACGTCCTTCGAGCTGCTCCTTTTGGCCTGCCTCAATCGCGCGCAGCTCGCGCGCGAACTTCCTTAAAGGCGAGAGTCCCCAGCGCAACACCAGCAGCTGCGTGAGCAGCAAGAGGATGGCGGCCGCAATAAGCCAGCCGAACAACGTGCCGCGAAAATCCCGCAGCTGGTGCTCGAAGCCCTTAGTGTCTTCCAGCGCCAGAAAGGTAAAGCGCCGATGCTCCTCATCGTTCAATGCCCAGCGCACGCCGAAAGCCAATACAAACAGCGGCCACTCATCCTGTCGCTCGGCACGCTCGAAGCGCCATTCACCCACGCCCGGGGCGGCGATATCGGGCAGCGAGCTGAACAGGGATGGTGAGCGCCACAGACTCTCCCCGTCGGGGCTCAGGATCGCGGCGTAAAGCCCCGAGTCAGGCAGCAAGAGGCGTTCGTCAGGCAAGTCGCCTAAGGCGACGCGCACTCTGCCATCAGACTCGACCTCGGTGGCACCCAGTATGGCGTAAATCAGGCCTTGCAGCCGATCCTGTACAGCCTGCTCCGCGCCACGGTGAAAAGCGCGCTCCAGGGCGAGGCCGGTGAAAATGATGAAGGCCGCGAGTACCAGTATCGCCGCGATAAGCAGGCGACCTTTGAGCGAATTCATCCCTGGCGCGTCAGGGTCAAGCGATAGCCGCGGCCGCGCAGAGTCTCGATCGGATTCAGCGATTCGTCCGGATCGAGCTTACGCCGCAGGCGTCTTATGAAGACCTCGATCACGTTGCTGTCGCGATCGTCCCCCTCCTGGTAGATGTGCTCGGTCAGGGCCGTTTTCGATACGACCTCTCCCGCGTGCAGCATGAGGTATTCGAGCACCTTGTATTCGTATGCCGTTAACTCGATCTCGGCACCATGCAGCATTACGGTCTGGCTTGCGGGCTCCAGCGTTACCGGCCCGCAGCGCAGCTGCGGCTGCGCCCAGCCGGCTGCCCTGCGCAGGAGCGCGCGCACGCGCGCCATCAGTTCCTCTGCGTGAAAGGGTTTCACCAAGTAATCGTCGGCGCCTGCCTCAAGCCCCTCGACCTTGTCCTGCCAGCGGTCTCGCGCGGTGAGAATGAGGATGGGAAAGCGATGTCCGGCTGCGCGGGTGCGCCGGATGATCTCGATTCCTGTGAGGCCGGGCAGGCCAAGATCGACGATGGCCATGTCGATCGGGTACTCGGTGGCGAAGAAAAGCCCTTCATTGCCGTCCGCGGCGCTATCCACCGCAAATCCACGCGCTTTCAAATGCTCGACGATCTGCATCCGCAGGTCGTCATCATCCTCGATGATAAGCGCGCGCATAGCCGCGGATGGGATCGGCGGGAAGCGGACTATCTCTGCGCGTCAACATTCACCACGCGCACGTTGCCGTTCGACAGCAGTTTGACGCGGTAGAAGGGTGGTCCGCTGTCAGGCCGCTCGAGTTCCACCGACAGCACCCTGCCGCCATAGTGCGCCTGTGCCTCGAGCGCAGCGGCTTCGCGGGAAATGACGTCTTCCCGCGCCTCCGGGATGAAGGTAGAACCGGGCTCCAGGTCCAGAAGCGGTTGGGCATGGATGGGCACCGCCCATGCGCCAAGCAGATACGTTATCGTTGCCGCAATTCGCAAGCCCCTCATGGGCCGAATTGTATATCCTCCGGCTATTGATAGCCCGCCGGATCGACATCGACGCGCACGCGCAGCCGTTCGCCCGGATCGTACGGCAATTGCGTGGTAAAGGTCTCGCCGTGATAGATATAAGTCACACGATAACTGTCGACGCGCTCCTCGCTATAGTAGTCGTTGACCGTGTGACAGCGCTCCTCATACTCCACTCGATCGTAGCCGCGGCCTCGCCACCGATGGCTGGCTACTCCGTGACCGAGCGCTGTTCCGACGATACCGCCGGCCAGCGCATTCGTATCCCGATCGTCGCCGTGGCCGAACTGGTGACCGATGACCGCGCCGATCAGGCCGCCCAGGATCATGCTGCCGGCCGTATTATGGCCGCCCGCGTAGTAATCGCGATAATGCACCTCTTCCTGCCAACACTCGCGGCGTGGATCGGAAACATGCACCTGCCGCACGATGGGTTCGACATCGATCACCTCAGCGTAATCGTGATACTCGCCGGAGCTATATTCATAGCCGCGATGGCCAGCTGATGCCGCGCATGCGGACATCAACGGCACGGCCAATGCGCTTGCCAACATGAGCTTGTTCATAATCTGTCTCCCATTGTCGGTTCCGATGGCCCGCAGACTCAGCGAGCTTGCGGGCCAAAGGTACATCGACAGGGCTTAACCGCTCCTGAACGATTTTATGCGCCTGGGGAACAGTCGAACTGTGCGAACCACTGCCCGCATCCGTCGGACTTGCCTTCGTCGTAATACAGCGTTCGTAGCTTGAGTCGCCCGGCCGCGCCCAGGGGCGAGCCCGGAATCATGGTGTGGAACTGCTCTCCGCCCAGCAGGCGATGCGTAAGCGTCAAGTAAAGCCGCGCCAGCCGGCCGTCGCGCAACATGGTGTCCAGCATATGGGGCCCGGTGAGAAGGTACAGGCACTTGTATCCGAGCTCGCCTACCGCTCGCACCAGCGGCGCGGCCTCTACCATCCTGCCGTTACCTGCGAAGATGAGCTTGAATCCTTGGTCTCGCAACGCCTGCACACGTGCGCGATCGGCGCCCTTGCCGGTGGCAATGTAGAGCGGTTGCCCATGCGCTTCGATCGACTCTGGCACAGGAAAATCAAGACTGCCGCTAGCCACCACCACGGCAGGCTGCTCAGTCAAGCCGTTTTTCCTTCGCCATTCGATTAACTCTGCGCCATCGCCACTGGCGCCCACCTGCAGAACATTTCCCAAACGCTGCTGTGCCAGTGCGCGCAAATAGCCTCCATGCGTTACAAGACAGTCCGCCTGCGCTTGGAGCTCCTGGAACAACCGGAAGTCATTGCTGCTCGTCAAGCCTTCCAGAAGCTTGGATTCAGCTTTGTCGGCTTCGACAAGCGCGATACGCCCGTCCAAGCTCGAGACGAAGTTGGCGTAAACAAAGGGCGATTGTACGCTGCCTAACTCGTGCACCCGGTGGCTGAGATACAGTCCTTTTAGGGACTGCGCCGGACCAGGCTCGGGATAAAGCGGTAAGACTTTCGCGTTCATGAGGCTACCCTTGTGAAGAGTTATCGATTATATCCGCTCCGAAATCACCCGGCGAACGCGTGCACGCTGAGGTTTCAACGACTGTTATGATGGGCAAGGCCTACATTGGCACCAGCGGGTGGAACTATAAGGCGTGGAAAGACGGCTTCTATGCCGGCGTGCCGCAAAAGGACTGGCTGCGCTACGCTGCTTGTCGCTTCTCGGGGCTGGAGGTCAATGCCAGCTTTTATCGATTATTGACTGCCGGCACCACGGAACGCTGGT
Organism: Chromatiales bacterium; assembly: GCA_031177845.1. Classification (GTDB taxonomy): domain Bacteria; phylum Pseudomonadota; class Gammaproteobacteria; order JACCYU01; family JACCYU01; genus JAPSGG01. Next base: position 488 of record JAPSGG010000037.1, on the reverse strand, counting down.
ATGAGCAAACGCCGGATGATTTTCGCTTCGCGATCAAAGGCCATCGTTTCCTCACCCACAATAAGAAGCTGGCGGACGCCGAAGAACCGATTAAGCTGCAGCGCGCAAGTGTGGCGGGCCTGGGGCATAAACTTGCGGTGGTGCTGTGGCAGTTGCCACACCGGTTAAAAAAGAACTTGGCGCGACTGCAAGGCTTTGCCGAGGCACTGGATAAATGGCCTAAGGTCCGGCACGCCCTGGAGTTGCGGAACGAATCGTGGTTCGATGACGAGGTCGCGAATGCCTTGGCCCAGCACAACGTCGCTGTCAGCCTGTCGGATGCGGCCGACTGGCCGATGTGGGCGCGCGTGACCACCGATCTCGTCTACGTGCGATTGCATGGCCATCCTCACACCTACGCCTCGGCCTACAGCGAGAGCGAGCTCGATGCGTGGGCCGAGCGTATACGGATCTGGTTAAGCGAGGGGCGAACCGTGCACGCCTACTTC
>JAPSGG010000261.1 GCA_031177845.1 Chromatiales bacterium | reverse complement strand
GCCGCACCCCCGCAGCACGCCGGCCGCGGTCGGATTATCCGTCAATGCTAGCAGCAAATGCTCCACGGTCATGAACTCATGGCGCTTTTCACGCGCTGCCCTGAACGCCTGGTTAAGTGTAAACTCAAGTTCTTTGTTCAACATAAGGCATCCGAATCAGGCTCGTTCTGCTCAGGCCTCTTCCATGGCGCATAAAAGGGGATGCTGGTGGGCGCGGGCATACTCATTCACCTGCGCCACCTTGGTTTCCGCGATGTCGTGAGTGAAGATACCACATACGCCCTTGCCGCGGGTGTGCACGTGCAGCATGATCCGCACGGCGGTCTCGGAATCCATTTTAAAAAAGCTCTCTAATACGTGCACGACGAATTCCATAGGCGTGTAATCGTCGTTAATGAGCACCACCTTATACAGGGGCGGTTTCTTGGTCTTTGGCCGCGATTCCTCGACCGCCAGGCTGCCGCTGATATGCGATTTTCTGTTGTCGCTGCTCATTGCTGTACAAGAATTTTACCGTGCACTGATGACGCTCCAACTACATCGTCAATTATATACAGCTTGCACTATCGCCGCATGTCTAGTCGGCGCTAATCGACCGTGGTTAATAGAGCGGAACAGTCCTCGCGCAAAGCGCGTTCGATGTTTTTTGACACACGGTGGGTCAAAAGTTTTGTCCGGCCAGAGCATCGTCACCCGGACCACGGAAACAGTCAGTGCGCAGCTCTTTGCCCTTGCAGGCGGATCAAGTAGCGGATCCTTGTCGGGGTGAAACGGCAGCTTAAGCACAGTATGCTAGCGATGCCATGATCTGGTCGCCCCACGTTACCGTCGCGGCCGTAGTGGAACGCCAAGGACGATTCTTGCTGGTCGACGAGTTGGTCAATGGACGCAGGGTACTGAACCAGCCCGCCGGCCATCTCGATGACGGCGAGAGCCTGGTCGAGGCAGTGATCCGGGAGACGCTCGAGGAAACGGGCTGGTCCTTCGACCCAGCGGCGCTCGTCGGTATCTATCGCTGGCGGCACACACGCGAGGGTGCAACGTTTCTGCGGATCGCGTTTTGTGGCGACGTCACCTCGCACGACCCGGGCTTGCCGCTGGACCACGGCATCATCAGCAGCGTATGGATGACGCGCGAGCAGCTCGCTGCGACGCCGCAGCGCCTACGCAGTCCTATGGTCTTACGGTGCATTAACGATTATCTGGCGGGTGCGCGCCACTCGCTGTCGATTTTGTCCGACATCCTTTGAAGACAAGCTCGGCTCATGTCCTCGCGTGACCATGTTCGGGTGGTCGTCGGTATGTCTGGCGGCGTCGACTCCTCAGTGGCGGCCCTGTTGCTGCTTGAACAGGGCTATACGGTTGAGGGGATGTTCATGAAGAACTGGGAAGAAGACGATGATACCGGTCACTGCGCTGCAGCACAGGATCTGGCCGACGCCGCCGCGGTATGCGCGCAGTTAGGGATTAAGCTGCACAGGGTCAATTTCTCTTACGAATACTGGGAAAGGGTCTTCAGCCTATGCCTGGATGAATACCGGGCCGGCCGCACGCCAAATCCGGATGTCCAGTGCAACAGGGAGATCAAGTTCAAGGTATTCCTGGAGCACGCCCGCGATCTCGGCGCGGATCTCATCGCGACCGGGCATTATGCCGGCATCGGGCAGGATGGCGCCAAAGGCGTTCTGCTCAAGGCGCGGGATACGGACAAGGATCAAACCTATTTCCTGTACACGCTGGGGCAGGCGCAGCTTGCTTGCTCGCTATTTCCGCTGGCCAATTTCACCAAGCGGGAGGTCAGAACCATGGCGCGACGCGCGGGGCTGCATACCTTCGACAAGAAGGACAGCACCGGCATCTGCTTTATCGGTGAGCGGCGCTTTCGAGATTTTCTGGCGAGGTTCTTGCCCACTGAACCGGGGGATATCGTCGGTCCTGACGGCAACCGTCTCGGCCAGCATAGCGGCTTGATGTACTACACCTTGGGCCAGCGCCAGGGTCTCGGCATCGGCGGACGACGCGGGAGACCGGAGGGTGCCTGGTACGTAGTCAATAAGGATTTGAACCGAAACCGACTCGTCGTCGCCCAAGGTCCCGATCATCCTCTACTCTTCAGTCGTGGATTGATCGCTTGCCAATTACAGTGGGTAGAAGGCGTGGCCCCCACCATGCCCGCCCGCTGCACCGCCAAGATTCGCTATCGTCAGCGCGATCAGCTGTGCAGCCTACTCGAAGATCAGGATGGCCGGTTGCGAGCGTACTTCGATCAGCCGCAGCGCGCGATCACGCCGGGGCAATCGGTGGTGTTCTACAAGGACGAGCGCTGCCTGGGCGGCGGGATCATCGAATCCCCTCTGGCCTCGGAGGCCGCTTGATGCCAGTGAGCGGTGATCGCACCGTCGCCCTGGCGGGCTTGTACCAGAGCGCCGACCTTGTGTCTCAGATCGCCTGGCGCGGGCAGGCCGATCCGATCCCTTTCCGGGCCAGCCTGGCCAGTCTGTTTAAGCTCGATGCAGAGACATTCGAGGATGTGTACGGCGGCCCACACGGCATCCGGGCGGGGCTTCAGGTCCTGCGCGCTCAGCTCACCGGCGGGGACAAGAAGCAACGGTTAGAACACACGCGGTACGCGGTGATGTTGCTTCATCTGGAGAGGAGACTTAACCGCAGTCCCTCCACGATTGCGACGATCCGGGAAGACATCGCCGAGGCCAAGGCGCAGCTGCAGCACTTCGAAGTGACTCACATCAACGTGATCAGCCGCCTTGCAGACACTTACCAGAGGTCGGTCAGCACGCTGGGACCCAAGATCATCGTGCTTGGCGATCAGTCCCATCTGACCAATCCCGACAACGCCAGCCGCATTCGCGCGTTGCTGCTGGCTGGCATTCGCGCCGCGGTATTATGGCGGCAAGCGGGCGGCAGCCGCTGGCGATTGGTGTTCGGCCGCAATGGGCTACTGCGCGACATCGAGAGATTGCTCTCGCGGGCCTAAGGCGGGCACGTGCTCTATCGTGTCTAATGCAATTCCGAGATAATGCCTGACCTTGGATTCGCACGTTAGCGTGATCAACCGATATACAGAGGGCGACATGAGTGACAGCTTTAAAACCCGTACCCTGCTGAACGTGGAAGGCCGGCAATATCAAATCAACAAGATCACGTGCCTCAAGGACGTGACGCGGCTGCCTTACAGTCAAAAGATCCTGTTGGAGAACCTGCTGCGCCACGAGGACGGCACCACCGTGACCAAGGATCACATCGAGGCCGTGTTGAACTGGGACCCCCAGGCCGAACCGGACAAGGAGATCGCCTTTCGCCCCGCGCGCGTGCTGATGCAAGACTTTACCGGCGTGCCGGCGGTGGTGGATTTGGCGGCCATGCGCGATGCGATGCGCACGTTGGGCGGCGATCCGGCCCGAATTAATCCGTTGTCGCCCGCCGAGCTGGTCATAGACCATTCGGTCATGGTCGATTACTACGGCTCCCGCAATGCGCTGGACTTGAACGCGAAGGTCGAGTTCGATCGCAACCGGGAGCGCTATGCCTTCCTGCGCTGGGGCAGGCAGGCCTTCTCGAACTTTCAGGTTGTCCCACCCGACACCGGCATCGTGCATCAGGTCAACCTCGAATACCTGGCGCGGGTAGTGTTCACGCGCGAACAGGACGGCGTCACCGAGGCCTACCCGGACACCCTGGTCGGTACCGACTCGCACACCACCATGATCAACGGCCTGGGCGTGCTCGG
>JAPSGG010000260.1 GCA_031177845.1 Chromatiales bacterium | reverse complement strand
GATACAAATAAATATGGGCAAAGCAAAATTCAGGCGAGACAAGCCGCACGTGAACATCGGGACGATCGGGCACGTGGACCATGGCAAGACGACGCTCACCGCCGCCATCACCAAGGCGCTCTCCTTGCGCGGCTGGGCCGACTTCGAGCCCTTCGACGAGATTGACAACGCGCCCGAGGAGCGAGAGCGGGGCATCACCATTGCCATTTCTCACGTCGAGTACCAGACGGCGGAGCGCCACTACGCGCACGTGGACTGTCCGGGGCACCGCGACTACATCAAGAACATGATTACTGGGGCGGCGCAGATGGACGGGGCGATCTTGGTCGTCTCGGCTCCTGACGGCCCCATGCCCCAAACGAGAGAGCACGTGCTCCTGGCACGCCAGGTGGAAGTGCCGGCCATGGTGGTGTTCCTCAACAAAGTGGACATGATGGACGACGAGGAACTGCTGGAGCTGGTCGAACTCGAGCTGCGCGAGCTGTTGGACAGCTACGGCTATCCGGGGGATGAGACGCCCATTGTGCGCGGCTCTGCTTTGACCGCCCTGGAGAGCGGCAGCAGCGACGCCGAGGCGGCTGAGTACGCCCCCATCTGGGAGTTGATGCGCGTCATCGACGAGTACATCCCCACCCCGGAGCGGGAGGTGGACAAGCCCTTCCTGATGCCGGTGGAGGATGTCTTCTCCATCCCTGGCCGGGGCACGGTGGTCACAGGTCGTGTGGAGCGCGGCGCGCTCAAGCCGGGCGCCGAAGTGGAGATTGTGGGGCTGCGTAGCGAAGTACGGCGCGTCATCGTCACCTCCATGGAGATGTTCCACAAGTTGCTGGACCAGGTGGAGGCGGGCGACAATGCCGGGCTGCTGCTGCGCGGGGTGAAGCGGGAAGAGGTGGAGCGGGGCCAGGTGCTGGCTGCGCCGGGCTCGATTACGCCCCACACCGAGTTCATGAGCGAGGTCTACGTGCTGCGGCGCGAAGAAGGCGGGCGGCACAAAGCCTTCTTTCCTGGCTACCGGCCGCAGTTCTACATTCGCACCATGGATGTGACGGGGGAGATCTCCCTGCCTGAAGGGGTGGAGATGGTCATGCCCGGCGATAACGTCAACCTCCAGGTCAAGCTCATCATGCCCGTCGCCCTCGAAGAAGGCTCTCGCTTCGCCATTCGCGAAGGGGGTCTGACCGTCGGCGCTGGCGTTATTACTAAGATTCTCAATTAGCAGGAAATATTATGGCGCAAAAGTTACGCATTCGCCTCAAGGCTTATGACCACCGCGTTCTCGACCAGTCGGCCAAGCGCATAGTAGGCACGGCTGAGCGGACAGGCGCGAAGGTGCTGGGACCTGTCCCGCTGCCGACGAAGATTGAACGCTTCACCGTGCGGCGAAGTCCGTTCATTGATAAGGACTCGCACGAGCATTTCGAGATTCGCACGCACAAGCGTCTGATCGACGTCATCAATCCGGATGCGAAGACGATTGATACGCTCATGCGGTTAAACCTGCCGGCGGGCGTGGATATTGAGATTCAAATCTAGTTCAGAGTACGACGATGAAAGGATTATTAGGCAAGAAAGTAGGCATGACTCAGGTCTTCGATGAGAACGGGAAAGCGGTTCCCGTGACCATCATACAGGCCGGGCCATGCTTCGTGACACAAGTCAAGAAAGCGGATACGGACGGCTACACTGCCGTTCAGGTTGGCTTTGAAGAAGTCAAGGAACGCCGCTTGACGAAAGGCGAACTGGGCCATCTGGGCGGACTGAGGCGCGACCAGAAGCATCCAGTGCGGAAGCCGGAGGCCGGCTTCCCGGCACTGCGCCACCTGCGCGAGTTTCGCACGCGCACGGCTGAGGCGTATGAGCGCGGTCAGGTATTGACCGTGGAACAGTTTCAGCCGGGCGAGCGGATCGATGTGACCGGTACCTCAAAAGGGCGTGGTTTTGCCGGCGGCGTGAAGCGGCACGGCTTTCGCGGTGGGCCCAAGACACACGGCCAATCCGATCGCCAGAGAGCGCCTGGCTCCATCGGGGCCACCTCCGGTGTGGGGCGTGTGCTAAAAGGGACGCGAATGGCAGGCCGTATGGGCAATGAGCGGGTAACGGCTCAGAACCTGGAAATCATTCGGATCGATCCGGAACGAAACCTGCTGGCGGTGAAGGGTGCGGTCCCTGGCGCCAAGGGCAGTCTAGTCGTCATCCGGGATGCAGCGAAGAGTTAGCGGAGAGTTGATGATGGAAGTGCCTATCTTAAACATGGCTGGCGAGGAAATTGAGCGAATCGAGCTTCCGGCCGCCATTTTCGAAGCGAACATTAATACCGGGCTGATGCACCAGGCGCTCGTGCGCCAGATGGCAAACGCGCGGCTGGGGACGCATAAGGCCAAGACTCGCGCCGAGGTCCGCTTTAGCACGGCCAAGGTGTGGCGCCAGAAGGGAACAGGGCGCGCTCGCCACGGTAGTCGGCGCGCGCCGATCTTCGTCGGCGGTGGCGTGGCCCACGGCCCTAAGCCTCGTGATTATAGCAAGAAGATGCCGCGCAAGATGCGCCGCGCCGCGCTGCGTTCGGCTTTGTCGGCGAAAGCGCAAAGTGGCGACATCATTGTGCTCGATCAGGTGTCGATGGAGCAGCCGAAGACAAAAGAGATGGCCGCGTTTCGCGAGCGGCTGGTCGGCGGGCGAAGCGCCTTGCTGCTGGTTGCCGATGGCGACAGCAACGTCGAGCTGGCGGCGCGCAATTTGTCCGACATGAAAACGTTGCGGGCGTCTTATCTGAACATCCGAGATCTGCTGGGCTACGATGCGATTCTCATACCGATGGCGGCGCTGGATCTCATTCAGAATTATCTCGCGCCTGACGCCGAAGCGTACCTGGAAGAAGAGGAATAAACGATGCACTGGCGAGAAATCATTCGCAGGCCGGTTATTACCGAAAAGAGCAACATGTTGACGGACCAGGATCAGTACACCTTTATTGTCGATTCACGGGCCAACAAGCATCAGATCAAGCAGGCAGTTGAACTGGCCTGGCCTGACGTTGCAGTGGAAAAGGTGCGCGTGGCCAACATGCCGGCCAAGCGGGCGCGGCGCTGGCGCCGAATTGCAGTCCGCAAACACGGCTGGAAAAAGGCAATCGTGACCCTATCCTCGGGCAGCATCGATCTATTTGAAGGTGTCTAGGGACTGGAGTAATTATGCCGATTAAGATTTTTAGACCCACATCGCCTGGCCGCCGGGGAATGAGCGGTCAGACGTTCGAAGAGATTACGCGCAGCGAGCCGGAGCGGTCGTTGGTGCGCCGCATGCGCAAGCGTGGCGGCCGGAACCTCCAAGGGAAGGTGACGGTGCGCCATCGCGGCGGTGGCCACAAGCGACGCTATCGTGACATCGATTTCAAGCGGGATAAAATTGGCGTCCCGGCGCGGGTTGCCAGCGTTGAGTACGATCCCAACCGCTCTGCTCGAATTGGCCTGCTGGTCTACGCCGACGGCGAGAAGCGTTACATCATCGCCCCGTTGGGCTTGCAGGTAGGTGATACGGTGATGAGCGGCCGGCAGGCTGAGATTCGACCGGGTAATACGCTGCCGCTGCGCCACATTCCGCCAGGCACGTTAATACACAACATTGAGCTGCACCCTGGACGCGGTGGGCAGTTGGTGCGCGCCGCCGGCACGTCGGCGCAGTTATTGGCCAAGGATCGCCCGGACTACGTGACCGTGCGCTTGCCATCGGGCGAGGAGCGTTATGTGCCCCAGGATTGC
>JAPSGG010000259.1 GCA_031177845.1 Chromatiales bacterium | reverse complement strand
GCTATGCCGATATCATCCTTCCCGCAACCCTGCAGGCTGAGCAATATGACCTCCAGGTCACGTGGGGTCATCTGTACGTCATGCTCAACCAGCCCGCCATCAAACCTCCCGGTGAATGCGTGCCTAACATTGATATGTTCCGCCGTCTCGCAAAGACCATTGGCTTTGATGACGAGTATTGGGATCTGAGCGATGACGAATGGCTTAGGCGGGCCTACGACTGGGATTCCCCCGCGATGAAGGGCATCACGTTGGAGAAGCTCAAAGAGGTAGGATGGATGCGGCTTAACGTCGGTGAGCCTGACAAGCGGGCGCCACACGCCCAAGGCAACTTCAAGACGCCATCGGGAAAGTGCGAGTTTAAGGCCAGCGCAGCCGCAAACGGAAACTTTGTCGTACCCGTCTGGCGCTCCGGCTACAACGAAATGCAGCCCGGCGATCCAGTCGATCCGGTACCGGACTATATTCCGCCAGTCGAGACGACAGACGAAGAACTCGCCAAGCGTTATCCGATCAGCTTGATTTCTCCCAAGCCACATGCATTCCTGAACTCGCAGTATGCAAATGAACCCGCACAACAGCGCCGTCAAGGTGAACAAACTGTAGTCATTCACACAAGGGATGCTGCCACTCGTAACATCAAGACGGGTGACTACGTCCGCGTGTTCAACGATCGTGGCTCATTTGAGGGCCGGGCTCAGGTCAGTGACGACGTGCTGGAGGGATTAGCCGCAGCCAATCTGGGTTATTGGCTGAGCTTGAGTCGCAGTGGCTCGGCGGTCAATGTAACAACCTCGTCGGTGCACTGTAATTTAGGTAGGGCTGGCTCGCAGGCAGATAACCGGGTCGAAATCACAAGAGTTTAAGCGTGGCCTCACGGGACCCGTCCCCTGTACAACCTTGCGGGGACGAAGCGGGTACGCGAACACCGCTGGCTGGGCGAGGCTGTCACAGTGGTCAATTCAACCACCCCACTGCGGCGCTCCAATTCTGGGCCAGGCTGGGACTAGTCGGACCATCTAGTGGACGTACAAGGAATCTGTACTGATGGCCAGTTGGTTTCGCCCGCTGCATACTTGCCGAGGTGCTGCGATTGCGCCAGCAGAACGTGTCATCGGTCTCGCAGAGGTCCCAGATTGGTCATTCGCAAAAAACAGGGGCAATTTCCAAAACGTCATTAGTGACATTGTTGACAGGGAAAGGGCAAGCGCTTGCGCTTGGCGTACTTCTGGCCGCGATGCTGCAAGTGGCGGTGGCGGTTGCGGGCGAACCATTAGTCGCGGTGGCCGCGAACATGAGCCGCGCCATGGCGGAGGTTGCCCAAGCTTACAATATCCGCACGGGACAGCGCGTACGCCTTGTCTTCGGCTCCTCGGGCAACTTGACGCGCCAGATCTTGCAAGGCGCGCCGTTCGAGGTGTTTGCGTCTGCCGATGAGGCCTATCCCGTCCGACTCGCTGAGTACAGACTCACGATAGGGCCGGTCCGGATATACGCGATCGGACGCCTCGCGCTGCTCGTGCCAGAAGGGTCGCCGCTTGAGGGCGCAGCGCGCCTCGAGGAGGCCCTAGAGATGCTGCATACAGAGGTGGCCTTGCGCATCGCGATTGCCAATCCGAGACTTGCCCCATACGGGAGTGCGGCGGTGCAGGCGCTCGACCAAAACGGGCTCTGGGACGATCTCAGCAAGCGGACCGCGTTTGCCGAGGATGTGGCTCAGGCCGTGCACTATACGATGTCGGGCGCCGTCGCAGCCGGGATTGTGGCTTGGTCCTATACGCGGCTACCCCAGGTCGACGCGCGCACCATGGCATACCCGATCCCTGCCGAGTGGCATTCATCGCTGACTCAGGGCATCGTGTTGCTGAAGTCCGCCTCTCATGGAGCCCGAGACTTCTATGCCTTCGTTTTAGGTCCTGAGGCGAGGGCGATCATCGAACGGCACGGCTATCTGCTGCCCTCAACCGATTAAGTTCGCATGGACTGGGCTGCCTTCGTCCTGTCACTCAAGCTCGCTGGCTGGACGGTAGCCATCTTGATACCGGCGAGCATCGCGCTCGCCCGCGTGCTGGCGTGGCACAGCTTTCCGGGACGCTGGCTGGTACAGGCCTTGATCGCGCTCCCACTCGTGCTGCCACCAACGGTCCTCGGATTCTATTTGTTGGCCGCCTTCGCAAGCAGCGGCCCGATCGGTGCCGCATGGAAGGCCCTGTTCGGCACGACGCTCGCCTTTAGCTTCCCCGCCGTGGTTGCCGCGGCGCTTGTGTTCAACCTGCCATTCGCGGTGCAACCGATCCAGCGCGCCTTCGAGGCCGTACCCAGGGACGTGCGCGAAGCCGCCTGGTGCAGCGGATTGTCAAGCTGGCTCACCTTCTGGCAGGTGGAGCTGCCACTTGCCTGGATGGGGGTTGTGACGGCAGTGGTGCTCACCTTCGCCCACACCCTGGGCGAGTTTGGCGCCGTCCTCATGGTGGGAGGCAATATCCCCGGCGAGACGCGGACCATCTCCATTGCCGTGTACGATAGCGTGCAGGCGTTCGACAACCGCTCCGCCAGCATGATGGCCGCTATACTGCTCGTCTTTTCATTCACCGCGATCGGTTTCACCTATGTTCTTAACGAACGACTTAGCCGCCGCTGGTCCCACGGGGATCCTAGCAGCGCTTGAGGTCACGGTTCGGCAGGAAAACGGGATCCCTCTCTCTGCTGAGTTTCGCTGCCGACGGGATGAGTTGCTGGCCCTCGTGGGACCCTCCGGGAGCGGTAAGACGACGCTGCTTCGATGCGTTGCCGGGCTGTACCGGCCAGCGACCGGGCGGATCATCTGTAACGGTGAGGTATGGTTAGACACGCAAGCCGGCATCGACCTTCCGCCGCAACGCCGCTCAGTGGGCCTTACGTTCCAGCATTATGCGCTCTTCCCTCACATGTCCGCCGTCGGCAACGTACGGGCGGCCCTCGGACACCTGCCTCGGCACGCGCGCGATGGCCGGGCTCGCGAGCTCTTGGCACTCATGAATCTCACAGGCTTGGAGGAGCGCCTGATAGGGACGCTGTCCGGGGGGCAGCAGCAACGCGTAGCCGTCGCGCGGTCGCTCGCTCGAGATCCGGGGATACTTCTCCTGGATGAGCCGTTCTCTGCCGTCGATCAAGTCACCCGGCGCAAACTGCAGGCCGAGCTCGTCCAGCTCCGCCGGCGCATCCGCATGCCGATCGTGCTCGTGACCCACGATCTCGAGGAGGCCCGGCGCCTTGCCGATCGGATGTGCATCCTGCATCACGGCCACACCCTGCAGAGCGGTCCGCCGGCAGAAATCATGTCGCGGCCCGCGAGCCCCTTCGTGGCTCGGCTCGTCGACCAAAGCAATATCTTCGAGGCCATCGTGGTCGAACACCGACCAGAGGCGGATACGACCTATATACAATGGCGCGGACTTAAGTTAAAGGCGCGGCATGCACCCGAATTTCGACCATGGGCGCGCGTGGCCTGGGTCATTCCGCGCGAGCACGTAAGGCTCCATCTGCGCGATCGGACTTCCCAGCGCGAGCAGGAGAATCGCATCGAGGGCGTGATCCGCGACTGCATCTCCTTGGGAGAAAGCACCACCGTGACCGTAGCGCTGGACGAAGAAGAACGGCATACGGTGTCGACGACCATACCCACGCACGTCGTAAGACGCAACCATCTCGGCATTGGGGAGCGCATCCGAATGTCATTGCTAATGGAGGGCATTCATCTGATGCCGTGGCAGGATGCC
>JAPSGG010000258.1 GCA_031177845.1 Chromatiales bacterium | reverse complement strand
TCTAAACAGACGTTTATCCTTTCATTGAGGTTCCAGGATCGAACGTGGAGGTGTTCAGCGCGCCTGGTTTCATACTCGATGTGTTCCCGCAGGAGGGCCGCCGCGTGACCCTGAGCTAATCCCTGATATGGTAAGCATTGCCACCGGATGGCGGATCGAGAAAGCGCAACCTCCACCTGCTGAACCGGCGCAAGCTGTGGCTCAAGATCCACTTCTATCTGGGCCTGTTTATCGGCGCCTTGTTCGTACTGATGGGCATCACCGGCAGCCTCATCATGTTCGATCATGCCCTGGATGGGGGGCTCAATCCGACGCTCCTCACCAGCGACGGGCATAGTAGATATTGGCCTCTACACGAGATCATCGCCTCCGCACGGCGCGCCGCGCCGGAGGGGGCAAAGCCGACATCTTCTTGCGCATGCCACGCACGAGACCCGGCGGTGTATTTCTGGCGGCCTTCACGGTGTTGATGGGAGAAGAACCCCGCACCTTGCAGATCGCGGTCGATCCGTACACCGCCGAGATGCTCGGTCAGCGCTTCGCCGTTGGTCATCTGATGAGCGTGATCTACGATCTGTACTGGCGCCTGCTCTTGGGCGACGTCGGGAAAACGACCGTCGGCATCGCCGGGGTGCTCATGATGCTCTCCATCGGCACGCGGCTTTATCTCTGGTGGCCGAAGCGCGGAAATCTGCGCAAGGCGCTGACCATCAAATGGGACGGCGGCCAGCGGCGATTCATTTACGATTTGCAGAGGCGTAGGTCTCGAGCGTACGCGCCAGAGAATCAACCGGCCACAGAAAAGCAACGCCGTAGCGGGCGTGCATTGGCATTTTTACAATACGGTTGTGCTTGGCGGTGCTCGGCGAGAGTACCTCGCAAATCCAATCGGGCACGACCTCGAAGCGCTGATCGCACGGGAACCGGGCTAAGCACTCGCGCCGCCAGCCGGCGTTGTCGGGCACGGCGACCTCGGTATCACGCGCGAACTGTACTTCGAGCTCATCCAAGATCCACCACCCACCGGCACCACCGCGCATCCTCGATGATAAGCGCCACCAACATCCATGACCAGCGTCGAAAGCGCCATCGCTGCGGCATAGCTGGTCGCGGCTGCGTGTACAGCCGCCCGCCGATGATCTCGCCGGCCAGCATCTCAGGCAACTCCAAGAATTGCCGGTACAAGGAGTCCGAGGCTGAGGCGGAAATGATCCATGAACGATCATCTCCAGCGCGACAAGGCAGCTATGCAGTCGACATTATAACCTCGACCTTCGACATGGCCGAGGATTCTGCCGTCACGCTTGCAGCGAACCACCCTCATCACTGCTTGCCGAAAGAGGACAACTCAAATGCAGCCTCGCCGCCCCACGTCCTGGACAGGTGAGGGATGCTGGCCGCGCGTACGGCATGCAGCTTTGCGCACCATCTGGGACCTCGCGCCTCGCATCTGCAAAGAGTTTAGGCTGGCGCGTAGATTAGGCTTTCTACGTGGCGCCGCGCAGCCTAGGTACCACGAAGATCAGCGTGAGCGCCAGCAGCACCATGGCCAATTGCAGCATCAAGCTCTGTAGGTTCGGATAGATACCGAGCAACTCGATGCGCAGGAACGGCACCGGATCGATCGGCAGCTTGCCGGCCTCTTGCAAGGCCGCGATACCCTTGCCGGCCAAGATCACTGCCAGGATGAACAGGAAAATCCCGGTGGCGGCGAAGAATTGCTTGAGCGGCAGGCGGATACTGTAGCGCATGATCAGCCACGCGAGGATCGCCAATACCGCGAGGGCCACGGCCATACCTGCTAGGATGAGATCTTGATCCGTAGGACTGATCTGCAACCACAAGGCTTGATAAAACAGGATGGTCTCGAACACCTCGCGAAACACGGCGACGAACGACAGCCCCGCCAGCGCCCACAGAGTGCCGCGACCGAGCGCACGCTCTACGCTGCCGCGGATAAAGCCCTGCCAGCGCTGCGCATGGGTCTTGTTGTGCATCCAGAAACCCACGTAGAACAGCACGCCAGCCGCGGTCAGGGCGGCGATTCCTTCAGTGAGCTCGCGCTCGGCACCACTGATGTTGATGAGATAAGCCGCCGCAAACCAGGTGACGATGCCTATAGCCAGCGCCGTAATCCAGCCGGCATGGATATAGGGCATGCCGTAACGTCGGTCCGTCTTGATCATAAAAGCCGACAGCGCCACCACCACCAGCAGCGCCTCCAGGCCCTCGCGCAGTAGGATCACCAGCGAGGCCGCGAATACCGCCCAGCCCGTCAGGTTACCGGGATTGAGTTGCTGCCGTGCTGCGCCTAGCAGTACATGCAACTGCTCAACCTGTGCGCTGACCTCGGCCTCTGGAGCCTCCCTGCGGATCATATTCCGGTACTGCGTCATCGCCTCCTCGATCTCAATGCGCAAATCGCGGTCCACCGTATCGAGGCTGCTCTCGACCAACTCGAAACCCTCGAGGTAGGCCGTGATCGCTGCCTGATAGGCCGCTTGCGTTTCTCCGTCACGGTAGAGCGCGAGGCTTTCGGCCAGGCGATCACGCGTATAAGTCAGTGGTTCGCCTTGGCCCTCGAACAGCGAGGCAGGATACGTACGCAGATAAGCCATCAGCGCAGCGGCGTCCTCGCCATACTGAGCCCGCGCCTCAGCGGGTGTCGTTGTGGCCAGCGTCTTCAAATCGGCAAGCGGCGGGTCCCCAGGCTGCTTCCACACGGCGGCGCCTTCTTCCACCATCGCTTGATCGGCTGCCAATTGACCGACGTAAAAGGCAAGGCTCCAGCGCTCATGCTCGCTCAAATTCTGGAATGCGGGCATGGCGGCGCCTTCGACGCCCAGTGTGATGGTGTTATAGAGACCGTACAGACTGCGCTGGCGAGTCCGCGCCCAATCATGAAAATCGGTCGGCGCGGGTTCCAGCCCGGCGGCCTGCGGCCCATCGCCTCGGCCCTCAGCACCATGACATCCAGCGCACGCCTGCGCGAAGAGTTCGCCGCCTAACTCCAAGTCGGGCGGCTGGCGCGGAACTACTGTTATTTGGTAGCGTTCGATCAACGCCGCAAGCATGGCCGACGTCACATCGGCAATTTCGGCCGCTGGCGCGCGTGTCTCAATCAACCGCGTGAGTCTACTGGCTTGCTTGCGCAAGCGGGTTTTCACGTCGGACGCAGGCAGGCTTCGCGTCTGGGCCGTAATGGCGGCAGCGAAATCTTGCATCTCCTGGTATTCAAACTCGTTGATCACCACCCCGTGGGCCACGGCCTCTGGGTAATCTACGCCGACGTAGTCCAGCATCTGGATCAGGTTCTGCAAGCCCTGGTCGGCCGACGACGCTTGGGACAGCACGAGCAAGAGCAGGATGATGACATATCTCATGAGCAGCACCCGTTCCTTTGCGGCGGGAAAACTAAAGTATAAGCATTCTCATCTTCAAATCGCACCCCGCGCCTGCGCGAAGGGAAATCCCACTGCAGCGAGATGAGCAACGAGTATGATGGAATCGATGTATTGCATCGTATTTCTCTATGCGCTTGGAGTATCGACTGATCTTGGCAGCAAACCACGACGAGTTCCGTGCGCGCTCGCTGCGCTTTCGTACTGGAGAAGATGCGCGGTCGTATGATTGGCTCGAGTCTGACTGTCTGTTCTACGGGAAGACGCCGGGACAGGACTCTACGATCGTCGATCTGATTAGGCTGAGACCCAGCGAGCTACAGATCACGATCGCGGCGTACCTCGCGCGCTACGACGTGT
>JAPSGG010000002.1 GCA_031177845.1 Chromatiales bacterium | reverse complement strand
CGTGTCGAGGATCACGGCGCCGGTACCCTTGATTGCCTCCACGAAGCAGCGCGTTACGGTTGCGGTCGCAGACAGCAGCTGCAGAAAGTTGAGCGCCGTGCGTTCGCCGGTCAGCAGCGCCCGTGCCGGTCCGTGCAGATGACAAAGCATCTTGCCCGCAGTCGTCGCCTGGCCTTCTTGTACCAGCCAATTGACGGTTACGCTGGCATCCAGTTGCCGGAAGACCTCATCGAACCACTGGCATCCACAGATGATGGCCGGTTGCCTGCTGATAACGCGCGCTTGGGCTTGGGTCTCGGCGGGGATCAGCGCAGCGGAGAGATCGCCAGGCCCCACGTCCTCGATCAGCGCGCGGGCGACAGTCTGTTTGAGATGATCCGGTGGCATCGATTACAGGGTCCGAGCGCCCTCGGCCGGTGTGGCACCGCTGGCAAAATAATCGTGAGTCGCGTGGAAGAGAATGGGGCTCAAGAGCGCGAGCCACTGCCAGCGGTCTGAGAAGCCGGTCTTGATGTCGTACATCGGGCCGCTCGCGTGATTGCCAAGTTCGTCAATCTCACGATAGTGCACGGTCAGCACCGCCGACTACCCAAACACCAGACGCAAGCCCGCGAAGATGTGGCGCTTGTCAGGCGCATAGAAGTTACGGAAGCTGGCGCGGCGAACGTCCGGGCTGGTATGAATGCAGCCGCCACGCAAGGTGTAGTGCCCGCCGTCGAACCAAGGCAGGGAGTACTCTTCATACGGGAAGGCAGTAAACCCGCCGTAGGGATGAAAGACATTCCCGCACCATTCCCACACGCGCCCGATCAGAGAGAGCTTTCCCGCCCGGCAGGCGATCTCCCACTCGTATTCGTGCGGCAGGCGCGCCCCGGCCCAGACGGCGAACGCTTGGGCCTCATGATAGGAAACGCCGTGTACTGGTTCTTCGGCCGACAACTCATGCGCACCCGAGCCATCGATGCCGAACCACCACCCGCGCCCATCCTGCCGCCAATGCTCCGGGTGGCTTACACCTGCTTGTTGCAACCAGTGCCAGCCGACATCGCTCCACAAGCGGCGCGTGCGATAGCCGCCGTCTTCAATGAACCGAAGATATTCCGCGTTGCTGACCGGCCGCCGTGCGATCTTGAATTCACCGCATCGGACAGCATGCGCGGGTAACTCATTATCAAATGAGCCGGGGCACCTGCCGCCGATTCGATAACGGTCGGCCGCCAGGGCGTGGCATGCAAGGTTCACGGGCGCGGAGGCCAACCGTACAGCCGGCGCAAAGCCCGCGTGGCCATTGTGGAGCGCGCGCTGGGTGCGAGCCAGCTTCATGTTCTCGATATGCTGACAGTGATGCTGAACGAGGAATCGGATCAGATAATCATCTTCAAGCAGTGCATGCGTCCGCGCTGAAAGCGTCGACAGCAGCTCGATATTGTCGATTTGCTGACGACGAACATCATTGAGCAGCTGTTGCCTGGAAGGTAGGGCAGGGCCACGCGCAGTCTTGAGGCTCCTGGCTGGAATGTAATAGTGCGCCAAATGCTTCGTCAGACGGTCTTCGCCCAGAATGACCTCCCGCAGCCAATAGTTCTCGATGAATGCGCAGTGACCCAGGTGCCAACCGATGGGGCTCAAGTCCGGGTGGAACTGCGTGCGATAGGCTTCATCGTCCAAATCTTCGACCAGCGCGCGTAACTCGCCATGTACAGCGCATAGGCGCGCGCGGAGCGCAGGCGAGGTCATAGCCGGATCAATTCGGGCGGTTCATTCGGGTCCAGAATCAATAGATGATGCTCGGGCACGGGCTGCCAGAATTCTCCATCCGTCAGCCGCTCCGAGGCGATGAGCTGCGCGCCTTCGTCGAAGCACTCGTCGTCGGTGGTGAAATAGAGGCTGGGGCACTCGCCCTTTAGTGCGTGCCGCGTCGCATAGAGGCGCTCGCCATCGGTGAGCAGCAGGTTGAGCAAGGCCTTGGGCCCGTCCAGCCACTCGTTGATCAGAGCCAGTCCGGTCCGCATGGCCTCGTCCAGGGTCAGTGCATCATCGCTGGCGAGCAGCTGCCGCAATAGCGCGAAGATGTATTCCGAATCGGTGTTACCGCCGATTCCGGCCTCGATCTCGGTGCTCAGGAAATGGCGGATGCGTCCGCGCAGGCTACGATCGAAGTCCTCAACCAAGCCGTTGTGCAGGAACATGATGCCGTCGTGCGAGAAAGGCTGCATATTGGCGGGGCCGCTGCGAAACGGGGATGTCGCGCTGCGTACCATTGCCACCCAGAGATCGGCGGTCAACGAACGGGCAAGATCCGGCAGATTGATGTCCGACCAGATCGGCATCTGGTTTACGTACATTGCGGGCTTACGATCGACGG
Source organism: Chromatiales bacterium (assembly GCA_031177845.1). Lineage (GTDB taxonomy): Bacteria > Pseudomonadota > Gammaproteobacteria > JACCYU01 > JACCYU01 > JAPSGG01. The sequence goes on along the minus strand of JAPSGG010000002.1, from coordinate 18,490 downwards.
AATACCAGCCGATGCCGAAACCGTCCGCGTTCAGGCGCGCGTACTTAAGCTCGCGCGGCGCCCAAGCCTGCTCGTATAGACTATGGCTGGATTCCAGCAGGAACTGCTGCAGCGAAATGCGTGGACCCAGGTAGGCGGCTAAGCGGCACATGCTCTGATTGGTTAAGTATCTTCGACCATAGCTCGATCAGATGGTAGTCTTTTTGCATATTGAACGCATCTCTGTGTGGATATAAGAAGATGCAGACCTCACGGCATATCAATAACACGCCAGGAAAATTCACCCTTCGCTATGTCCGGTCCGAACGGGAGCCACCCAGCCTAGCCGAGGATGCGCGCACGGGGCTATTGACTCGGCCGCGCTCCCTTCCGCCCAAATATTTCTACGATGGTTTTGGGTCGGAGCTGTTTGACCGGATCTGCGCCACGCCCGAATACTATGTGACGCGCACCGAGGACGCGTTGCTCGCGGCACGGGCTGAAGCGATCATTGGCGCAAGCCAGCCTGACCACATCCTGGAACTGGGCAGCGGGGCATCGCGTAAGACCCATCACCTCCTGACGGCCTGCGAGTCCCGGTCCATGCGTTGCACCTACTGGCCTTACGATGTCTGCGAGTCGATCCTAATCCAGGCCGGACGACGCCTGATGGGGGCTTACCGCTGGTTGAACGTGAACGCCCTGGTTGGCGACTATCATGCGGGTCTCATGCACCTGCCGAGTCCTCCGGGACGCCGTCTATTCGCATTTCTGGGCAGTACCATCGGTAATTTCGACCGCCCGCAGGCGATCGCCTTGCTGAGGGAGCTTCACGCAAAGATGAGGCCGGGCGACAGTTTCCTGTTGGGCGCCGACCGGGTCAAGGAGGAATTCGTGCTGCATGCTGCCTACAACGATACCGCTGGTCTCACTGCGGCCTTCAACCTCAATCTGCTGCGCGTAATCAATCGCGAACTCGACGCGGATTTCGATCTGCAGGGCTTTGAACATCGTGCGCTCTATAACCAGGACGCGCAACAGGTTGAAATGTACCTGGTCGCAAACCGGCCGCAAGCTGCACATCTGCGCGCACTCAACGAGATGTTGAGCTTTGAGGAAGGCGAGCGCATCCTCACCGAGATCAGCCGGAAGTTTACCCGCGGGGGCTTGCGCACCTTGTTGCGCGACGCCGGCTTCGAAGTAACGGCTCAATATGAGCCACAAAACTGCTATTTCTCACTCGTGTTGGCGCGCCCAATCTAGGGGCCGCGGCGCGCCGCCGCTTTCACAATGGGCCGCTCCATTGTCATGCACCTGTAACATCAATAAAGTAGTAATAAAGGCTCGCCAAAACAATGTGATGCACTATGAATGCGACCACGATACTGATTATCGAAGATGAGGCCCCCATCCGGGAGATGGTCGGCTATGCGCTCAAACGGGCGGGTTTCGAGGCCGTGGAGGCGGCGGATGCCGACGAGGCGCTCGTGCAGGTGACCGAATCCAATCCGGACCTGATCCTGCTAGACTGGATGCTGCCGGGCCAAAGCGGCATGGACCTGGCCAAGCGACTGCGCCGGGATGATCGCACCCGCGATATTCCGATCATCATGCTCACCGCGCGGGTGGAGGAGGACGACAAGATCCTGGGGCTGGAGGCCGGTGCCGACGACTATGTGACCAAGCCCTTCTCGCCGCGCGAGTTGGTGGCTCGCATCAAGGCGCTATTGCGCCGCTCGCGTCCGCACGCCGATGAGGCCCCAGTGCAGGTCGGCGATCTGACTCTGAATCCGGCCGACCACCGCGTGTCCATTGACGACCGACCCATCGCTATCGGGCCGACTGAATTCAGGCTATTACACTATCTCATGACGCACCCCGATCGTGTGTACAGCCGCGGTCAATTGCTGGACCGGGTATGGGGGCGCAACAGCTTTGTGGAGGAGCGCACGATCGACGTGCACATTCTGCGGCTACGCAAGGCGCTGACGGCGCACGGCTATAGCCGGTATATCCAGACCGTGCGCGGCGCCGGTTATCGCTTTTCCTGCCGCGCGTGACAGCAACTGTCAGATGCGTTCAGTGCGTTTCGCCTATGCGCGCATATTCCCGCCGCTCTCGTTCACCGGGGCGCCCGGCGGGTTTAGCGCCTGGTGCGTCACACGCACGCTACAATTTTAAAGTCTCCCACGGGGCGTGATCCTTGCTATGTCCAATCGCTGGATCCCCGAGCTGTGGAGGCTGGCACTCACACTGGTGCCGGCGTGGCTGATCGGCGAGTTGCTGGGCCAGCCGGGCTGGCTGGTCGCCGCCGCGCTTGCGGGTCTGCTGGCGTGGCATGCGTGGCAGTTATATCGGCTGGACCGATGGCTGTTGGAAGGCGGCGCGCGCGAACCGCCCGATGCCGCCGGCATGTGGCGCCATGTGGCGGACGCTATTGCGCGTTCGCGCAAGGTGAATCGTCAGCGCAAGCGGGCTCTGGCCACCCTGCTGGGCCGGTTCCGGGAATCGGCGGCGGCGCTCCCGGATGCGGTGGTGATCATCGGCGTGGATGGAGAAATTGAGTGGTTTAACGACGCCGCCACCCCCTTGCTGGCATTGCGCCCGCGTCAGGACGTCGGGCGGCGCCTTACCGATCTTGTGCGCCATCCGGCTTTCACGGCTTATCTGGCGGCGGGAGAGTACAGTGAGCCGGTCGAGTTTCCGTCGCCGATCAGTGAGCACCTGCGCCTGAGCGCGCGGGTGGTACCTTACGGCAGGGGCCAGCGTTTGGTGACGGTGCGCGATGTCACCCGCCTACACCGGCTGGAGGCGATGCGGCGCGACTTTGTCGCCAATGTCTCGCACGAACTGCGCACGCCGTTGACGGTGATCACCGGTTATCTGGAGACGCTCGGCGAAGATGAATACGTGCGATCGTCGAAATTGACCGCGCGCACGGTGCAGCAGATGGAAGAGCAAGCCGAGCGCATGCGGCGCCTGGTAGAAGACTTGTTAATGTTGTCGCGGCTCGAGACGACCGCTGCCGCGGCCGATGAGGTGCGCGCCGTATCGGTAGCCTCGCTGGTCGCCGACATCGAGAATGAGGCCCGTGTGCTGAGCCGCGCTCAAGGCAACGCGATCCGCAGCGAATGCGACGCGTCTCTATGGCTCAAGGGCAATGCTAAGGAATTGTACAGCGCATTTTTGAATCTGGTGAGCAACGCCATTCGCTACTCGCCTGCCGGCGGCGATGTTTTTCTACGCTGGTACGACGACGATGAGGGCGCGCATTTTGCCGTGCAGGACCAGGGCATCGGTATCGAGCCGCAGCACATCCCACGTATTACCGAGCGGTTCTACCGGGTCGATAAGGATCGCTCGCGCGCCAGCGGCGGTACCGGGCTGGGGCTCGCCATCGTCAAGCACGTGCTGCAGCGGCACGGTGCCCGATTGCGCATCGAAAGCAATCCCGGTCAAGGCAGCACGTTCACGTGCGATTTCCCACGCTCCCGAATCGAGCGTCGGCCATCAACGACCAAAGCCTTAAACGCCTGAGCGCTGGATGCGAGTCCTTGTAGTACGTCATGGCGACGCTGGCGACGCGGAAGAATTTACGCGCAGCGGCCGGCCGGATCATTTAAGGCCCTTAACCGCTCGGGGACGCAAGCGCATGTGGCTTGCCGCCCGTGGGCTCACGCGGCTAGTCGGCTCCGTCGATCTGCTCGCAAGCAGTCCATATCTGCGCGCCCTGCAGACAGCGGAGATTTTGTCTTCGGCCTACGGAAACATTGCCATTCAGCAGATTCCTCAACTGGAGGCCGGCGCACCGCTGGGGCCGTTGGCAGTGTGGCTGGGAGAACAGCCCGCCGACGCCAGCATCGCTGTGGTTGGTCACGCGCCCGACCTCGCCTGCCTTGTCACTTACCTCACCTGCAACCGCCAGGCGCCGATATTGAAGATCAAAAAGGGCGGCGCCTGCCTGGTGAGCTTCAGCGGGGGCATGCAACCGGGCGCAGGCGTGATGCGGTGGCTAATGGATGCCGAGCAGCTGGGAAGAATGGCAGGCTGAAGTGCAGTCTTAGGAGCATCTAACCCAAAGACAGCAGGCGCAAGGCACGGCAGTCTCTGCGCCCCCCGCCCTCCATGCCGGTTTATTGGGGAACCTTGGGGCAGGGTGGTATAGTTTGCCCGCCTGCACGCCATCGCCTATGCCTCGAATTCGAAAACCGCCTGATACGGTCGCCGCGGTCGATCTGGGCTCCAACAGTTTCCACCTGATCGTCGTACGCATCATCGACAGCCGTATCCATGTCGTGGACCGCCTCAAGGAAATGGTGCGCTTCGCGGCGGGTTTGGACGCCGACAACAACCTGGCGCCGGATGCCTGCCGGCGCGCGCTGGACTGCCTGCATCGCTTCGGGGAGCGCGTCCGCCAGATGCCGCGCGACAGCGTCCGCATCGTCGGCACCAATACCTTGCGCAGGGCGAAGAACGCCAAGGACTTTTTGCTCGAGGCGCGCGCGGCCCTAGGCCATCCTATCGAGATCATCAGCGGTATCGAGGAGGCGCGTCTCATCTACCTGGGCGTGGCGCACAGCGTGGCCGATACCCCCGGACGCCGCCTGGTGGTAGATATAGGCGGCGGCAGCACCGAACTGATCATCGGCGAGCGCTTCGAGCCGTTATACATGGAAAGCCTGTACATGGGCTGCATCGGCATGACGCAGGCCTACTTTCCGGACGGCAGGCTGAACGAGGAGGCATGGCGGCGCGCGACGATCGCCGCGCGGCTGGAACTACGCCCGGTGGCGCACCTTTACCGGCACGTGGGCTGGGAGACCTCGATCGGCGCTTCCGGCACCCTGCTGGCGGTGGCCAAGGCAGCCCGCGAGATGGGCCTGTGCCAGGACGGCATCACCCTAGAGGCCGTCCAAGGGATCCGCAAGGCGATGTTCAAGGCCGGCGAGATCGACAAGCTGAGCCTGCCAGGGCTGGCCAAGGATCGCGCGCCGGTCCTCCCGGGGGGCGTGGCAGTGCTGCAGGCGATCATGGAGGGGTTAAAGATCAGTCATATGACCGTATCCGACGGCGCGCTGCGTGAAGGACTGGTCTACGATCTGCTGGGACGCATTCGCCACGAGGATGTGCGCGCGCGCACCATCGAGGGTATCGCCAAGCGTTTCCAGATCGACATCGAACATACCAAGCGCGTGGAGACCACTGCGTTGTCGCTGTTCGAGCAGGTGGCAGAGGCCTGGCAACTGGACGATAAACACGCGGATAACTTGGCATGGGCGGCGCGCCTGCACGAGATCGGACTGGCCATCGCGCACAGCCAATATCACCGGCACGGCGGGTATTTGATAGAGAATGCCGATATGCACGGCTTTTCACGCGAGGAACAGCAGATCTTGGCCGCGCTGGTGCGCGGTCACCGGCGCAGGTTTTCCAAGCTGATCTTCAATCAGATTCCCGAAGAAAGCCGCGACGCAATTATGCGTCTAGCCATCCTGCTGCGGCTAGCCGTGCTGCTGCACCGCAACCGCGCCCCGCGCGACGATATGGTCGTCCAATCAATCACTGCGCGCGATTCGAGCCTGGAGGTTTCATTCCCCCAAGGTACGCTGGACCAGCACCCATTGACGAAGGCCGACCTTGAAAGCGAGCGCAATTACCTCAAAGCCGCCAATTTCGACCTGACATTCCACTAAACGATCCCGGGAAACCGGATCCCGTAACTTTGCCCCCTTGCGAGCGTCGCCCCTGCGGCTCGATTGGCACAGCCCTTCGTTGTGGCAAATCTGTCATCAAACCTTGATTCGGCTGTAACGCTCGCTGCCTAAACTCCCGTTCGTCCAATAGCCAAAAGACGAGAGGAGTATGCGATGGGCAGCGTCGTGAAGGTATCCGCAAGACCCGCCAATGACGAGCTGACGACCGATTCTTCTTCCGAGCACCAATTCCGCAGGGACGCGGCAAACCGATCTGCGACGAGCCGATTAGCAACAGTTCCGATAATGTTCCATTCAGCACCATCTTGGAACGTTACCTCTCGCGCTGCGATATTTTACGCGGGGACTAGGTAGCGCTGCCGCCTACATGCTGGGCTTGCCGCTCGTAGGCTATGCGGCCAAAGGTGGTCATGGCGGCATCAATACACGGGCCCATGACACGCTATCCAACTCGGCTTTGAGTCCATCCCCGGCTCGCTCGAAGACACAGTCAAAGTGCCGCCGGGTTATCGAGCGCAGATCTTGGTGCTCTGGGGTACGCCCATCAACGGGATCGCGCCGGAATTCGACGCAGGCTACGCCAGCAATACCGCCGCCGAGCCGGCTCGGCAGGTGGGTGCTCACCACGACGGACATCATTACTTTTCGCTGCCCAAGGCGTCCAACAGCTCGGATCACGGCCTGCTGGTACTGAATCACGAGTATATCGATCAATAATATGTCCATCCGAACGGCTTCGTGTTTGAGGTTGAGGAAGACGGCAGCTTCGCTCTGCGCACGGATATCGACGGGATCCGCAAGGAGATCAACTGTCACGGCGTGTCGGTGCTGGAGCTCATGAAGGGAACGGATGGCAAATGAGTGTTGGTGGATTCCGGTTTTAATCGCCGCATTACGGGCGCCACGCCAATGCAGCTCGCCGGCCCCGCAGCCGCTAGTCAGTTGTTACGGACCAAGTATTCGCCGGACGGGATGTTCGCGCGCGGCACGCTCAACAACTGCGCCATGGGCTTCACGCCGTGGGGCGCCCTGATGAGGTTAACGATGAGTTCGCGCGCTTTGATGCCACGAGCACCGGCGCTTCCGCCACTGCAGACTACCGCAACGAGCCGAACCAGTTTGGCTAGGTGGTGGAGATTGACCCCTATGACCCCGGGGCGATCCCTGTCAAGCGTACTGCGATGGGCCGCATGGGTCACGAGGCCTGCTGGATTAGTAAAGCAGAAAAAGGCAAACAGCTCGCCTTTTATATGGGCGATGACGCGCGCTTTGAATATATCTACAAGTTCGTTACCAAACATGCCTATGATCCGGCTACTGCCGGGGGTTTTCTCCTGGACGACGGTACGCTGTACGCCGCCAAGTTCAACGACAACGTTACCGGCGACTGGCACGCGTTGGCCGAATCGAATGCCGCGCTGATGCGCGAGATCGGCAGCCTGGCCGGCATGCTGGTGAACACCCGCAGCGCCGCGGACATGGTCGGCGCGACCCCGATGGATCGGCCCGAATGGGGCGCCGTGCATCCTGGGACCGGTGAAGTGTTTATGATCCTTACGAACAACAGCAGGCGCGGCGATGGCAATATCACCAAGCCCATCGAGGAACTGACAGGCCAGGACATCGGCTCCAGGCCGCCCAATCCACGCGCCGAACGAATACGGCCACATCATCCGCTGACGCGAGGATGGTGATGATCCCGCTGCAACAGCGTTCCGCTGGGATATCTTCGTGTTCGGTTCACGCGCCGATGCGCCGGCCGAGATCAACCTTTCCGGGCTTACTGCGCAAAACCAGTTCGCGAGTCCCGACGGTCTATGGTTCTGTCCGCGCGGCGCACTATGGATCCAAATCGACGACGGCAGCGATGTGCGCGAAGTAACCAATAACCAAATGCTGGCTCATCCCGGCTAACCTCAACGGCGACGACACCATTACAGCAAAACATCAAGTCGAGCTGCGCCGCCTTCTGGTCGGCCCGGTAGAATGCGAGATCACTAGGGTACACATGACACCGGACCGCCGCACCATGTTCCTCAACGTTCAACATCCCGGCAAGGACGGCTCACCCCTCGCAGCCTACCAGCACTTTTCCGGGGCGGACCTGGGACGAGGCCGCGCTCCTGCACCGTCGTTGTCGCGCGTGAGGACAGCGGCGTCATCGGACTCTGAGACGCGGGCAATCCTTGCTGCCCTTCTCTTGGGCCACAGGAATCGCTAGACTAAATGGTCTCTACACCAGCGGCCATCTCTCGCAGGGCTCAGGCTCACGCCGTGAGCCCCTTCGAGTGTCGAAGAAGAGCGTAATCAGCAGGTTAGCGATCCCTCGCTTCGCTCTGGAGGGCTTCAAACGCCAGTTGTCATGCGCATGGGGCAGCATGCCTGAAACCACATTGTGTCGTCAGAAAGAGGAGGCGCGATGAGCTTTCGTTTGCAAACAGCCGAGCCGGTGCCCGAGGGGATTCGCCGCATCGCGGCCGAACAGATCGCCGATGCGGTGCAGGAGCTCACCGACCAGCGAAGCAACCGGCACAAGGCCATCCATTCCGCCCGCCAACGCTGCAAGCGTGTCCGCGCGGTGCTGCGCCTGGTGCGGGCAGATCTCGGCGGTCGTTACTCCGAGGAGAATCGTCGCTTTCGCGATATCGCTCGGCAGCTGTCCGATGTGCGCGATGCCGAAGCGGTCATCGAAGCCGTCGACAAGCTCTACGCCGACTGTAAGAACCAGCGCGAGATCGACCTGCTACGGGCGGTGCGCAGGATGCTGACCGCAAGGCGGGCGCAGATTCTCGCCTCAGAGAAGGGGCTGGATACACGGGTGGCAGAGGTGGTCACGGCATTGCGCGAAGCAGGCGAAGAGGTGACGAGTTGGCCGCTATCCAAGCCCGACTTCGACCTGCTGGAGCCCGGCATACAGGAGGCCTATGCCGGCACCCGCAAGGCATTCTTTGCAGCTTACTGTGAGCCCTCGAACGTGCGTTTTCACGAGGCCCGTAAGCGGATTAAGTACCACTGGTATCACATGCGGATCGTGCACAATATCTGGCCCGAGATGCTGCGCGCATACCGCCGCTCACTGAAGAGGCTGTCAGACCGACTGGGCGACGACCACGACCTTACGGTCATGCGCGCGATTGTGCTCGAGCACACCAACGCCTTTAGCGATGCGCGCGATCTGCGGGATACCCTGAGTCTTGTCGAACGCAGGCGAACTCAGTTCAGAGCGCAGGCTCATGTGCTGGGTCGACGGGTCTTCGCCGAGAAGCCTGCCTGTTTCCGTAGACGGCTGGCTCAATACTGGGAGGCCTGGCACGAAGAGACGCATCCACCTACCGAAGGAGAATTCTCCGAGGTCGATCAGCGCGCCGTGGCGTGATTCGGGCCAGCCGCTGGCTCTCTCACCGATGGTGGGGCGCCGCAAGCGGTCCCCGGACCTCGACCGCGCGCCACTCTCGCCTACCACTGTTGCATGTTTCGACCTCGATGTTCGGTAACCGTCCAACTAATCCCGCCCGTCGCTTGTTTCTCCGGCGCGCAGCTGTGAGCGGAGGCTACGCCATCGTAACCGCCGCGACACTGCAGGCGCTTAGCGCGTGTGCAGCATCGGCGCGCAAACGGCCTCACCACCCGAACCCGCGCGCCCACCCGCGCCAGGTAGTCCCCGGCAGCTACGGGGGCCTTACACCGGTCGCGGATCAGCATGGCGATGAGATCCTCGCTCTGCCGAAAGGCTTCAGCTATCTGACCTTCGGTGCGATCGGCGATCCCATGGCCGACGGTGGTATTACACCATGCAATCTGGACGGCATGAGCGCGTTTCCACGCCGGGACGGCAAGATCCGCCTGATTCGCAACCACGAGGTGCGCAGTAGTCCTGGCGATCGTACCCTCGCCGTGGAAGGTTCCGAGAGCGCCCGCTACGACCCGCTGGGGGTAGGCGGCACGGTGTCGATCGACTTCGATCCGTGCAGTCTGGACGACCCGCGCCGATTTGCCCCCTTAGTACGGGACTTCGTAAGTCTCAATGGTACTGTCGCGAACTGCGCCGGCGGCTATGCCTTCCGCGACATCGGCTGGATCACCTGCGAAGAGACGACTGAAGGGCCTTCGAACGGCTGGCAACAGAGGCACGGCTACGCCTATCTGGTACCCGCGCAGGCCGAATCCACCGTTTTCGCTAACCCGATCCGTGAGATGGGCCGCTTTTCCCACGAAGCGGCCGTGGCGGACCCTGTGACAGGCATCATCTACCAGACTGAGGACGCCCATCTTCGCGGCGGCAGCGGCTTTTATCGTTATATACCTAAGAATCCGGCTAACCTGCAGTCCGGCGGAAGACTGCAAATGATCGGGGTTAGAGACCGCTCGCGCGCGAACCTGCGTGAAGGTCAGACGGTCGGGCAGTCATTGCCGGTTGAGTGGATGACCATTGACGTGCCCGACTCAGATCTGGAAAACGGCGAACCTTCCGTGTTCGATCAAGGCTTCGCCAAAGGCGGGGCCATGTTCAACCGCCTGGAGGGCATTTTTCGGGGCGAGCAGGGCGAGATTTATTTCGCTTCCACCAGAGGGGGCGACGCCAAAAAAGGTGAAGTCAATCCCGATGGCTACGCCGAAGGCTATGGGCAGATCTGGTGCTACCGGCCTGGTACGGATCAGGATGAGCTTGTGCTGGTATTCGAATCGCCCGGTGGCAGCGTGCTGGATTCACCGGACAACATTTGCATTACGCCCGGAGGTGGCATCCTCATCTGCGAGGATGGCGTGCCTAGTCATGATGACACGCATCCGCTCGCGCCTGGTGTTGCCCGGGTAAACCGGCTGATCGGGCTCACCCGCGGCGGCGAGGCATTCGAGTTCGCAGTCAATCGGCTGAACAGCAGCGAGTTCGCCGGCTGCTGTTTCGATCCCACCGGCAGCATTCTGTTCGTCAATATCTACGGCAACGGTAGGCCGGGCAGCGGCATGACCTGCGCTATTACGGGGCCGTGGGAGCAAGGGCCGTTGTGAATGTCCAGCGGCCGCGTTTGCATTCCGAGTTCTTTTTAAGCTTCACCCCTGGCTTAGTACAGCAGTATCCTCGTAATTCGATGATGCTATAAGGCATCCTCTCCCGCGAAACCCGCGCGAGGGTATTTTGAGGGGGATGAGCTCACAACGAGCGCGGCGAATATGAGCGACTCTTTGGGGGTATGCTCGGAAGAGATCCCCCGCCCGCCGCTGCCCATCGGTCGCCCCTTCGCAAAGGGGGCGGCGAGGCTGCAAAAGGTGCAGCCGAGCGGGGGATTTTGAGTCGGCCCCAGCCATACAGACGAAAACCCTTCCCCTATACGCGAGCGTGGTTCAGTCGGGAAAATGCATAAGTCCAAAGCGAATGCGGCCGCGGCGCAGGGTCAGCCATCAACGCTGAAGCGAGGCATCAGCCCAGCGTTGCTGCTGCTTTTTATTGTCGGCGATATGGTCGGCGGCGGTATCTATGCGCTGGTGGGTAAGGTTGCGGCGGTAACGGGCGGGGCGATCTGGTCGGCTTTTCTGCTCGCGCTGGTGCTAGCCATCTTTACTGCGTTCGCCTATGCGGAGCTCGTTACCAAATATCCCCGCGCAGGTGGCGCCGCTTCTTATGTTCACCGCGCGTTCAAGACGCCATTCTTCAGCTTCATGGTGGCCTTCGCGGTGGTCATGTCCGGCGTGACTTCGGCCTCCGCACTGGCTATCGCCTTCGGCGGCGACTATCTCGGTGCCTTCTTCGAATCGCCCAAGATATTGACCGCACTAATCTTCATTGCGGTGGTAGGCATGATTAACTTTCGCGGCATCACGGAGTCGGTGACGGTCAACGCGATCTTCACGCTGATCGAGCTGTTCGGTCTTTTGATGATCGTGATCATCGGGGTTGCTGCCCTGACCGCAGGGACGGGCGAGCCCGCGCGCGCCTTCGAGTTCAAAGGCGATGCCAGTATACCGGTTGCGATCCTGGCGGGCGCGGCGCTGTCCTTCTACGCCCTGATCGGCTTCGAGGATTCGGTCAACGTTGCCGAAGAGACTAAAAACCCAAGCCGCAGCTTCCCGCGCGCGCTGTTCGGGGGTATTGCAATCGCCGGGGTTATTTATCTCCTTGTCACCTTTACGGCTTCGATGGTCGTGCCCACAGCCCAACTTACGCGGTCCAGCGGACCACTGCTGGAGGTGATTAAAGAAGGGCCGCTCAAGTTTCCGCCTACGCTGTTCGCGGTCATCGCACTATTCGCGCTCTCAAATGGCGCGCTCATCAATATGATCATGGCCTCGCGCCTGATCTACGGCATGAGCGATCAGGGCGTCATGCCGTCCATCCTTGGCAAGTTGCACCCCCGGCGGTACACGCCATGGGTGGCAATTGTCTTCACCACTCTAATTGCGATGGGCCTTATCGCGACCGGCGATGTCGGAGGGCTCGCCGGCACCACCGTGGTGCTGCTAGTTCTGGTGTTCATCATCGTGAACGTCACCGTACTCGTCCTGCGCCGCGATCGCGTAGCGCACGCACATTTTCGTACACCCGTCATCTTTCCTGTACTGGGCGTGCTGGTCTGCGCCGGGCTGCTTACCCAGCAGAGCGCGGATCAGTGGCTGCGCGCGGGCGGACTGCTCATCCTCGGCTCCGCGCTCTACGGCGTGAACCTGCTGTTGAAGAACCGGCTGGATAAGGAAGCTGCTCAATCGGCATAGGCTTCATGTCTAGTGCATCGTGCGCTACGGCCGATCGCCGGGAAAATCTTTGTTTCACGTCGAGCAGTCATTGGCGACGGCCGAGTAACCGCGTTGTTGGTTTTATCCATGCCTGAGATCAAGATGCACAGCGTGCAGCAACCCTCGCCAAGACCACATCGGATCTGTCGCTCAACCAGGACACGCCCCAAATGGTGCGTCCATTAACTTCGACGTTGATTTCATCATGGGTCTCGATGAGACGCGCTGGCGCAATCTCGCAGCGAAGCTCCGTCTGACAGAGGCGCAACGAGAGTTCGTGAAGCTCGAGAAGCGATATGGCGAGCGCCATCGCAAATATCACAACGCACGTCACATCAATGACTGCTTGGCCCACCTTGACTCGTCATCCCATGAAGGTGCCAAGGACCCCATCGTGGAATACGCCCTGTGGTTCCACGATGCCATCTACAGCACGTTCTCTTCAAAGAACGAGTTGCGCAGTGCTGAATGGGCGGCGAATCTGATCCGCCAGTCCGGAGGATCCGACGAATGCGCGGGTCTAGTTCACTCTCTGATCATGGCCACTTGCCACGGTGAGGTGCCGACTCTGCCTCTTCATCAGTTGGTGGTTGATATTGACTTGTCTATCTTGGGGGCGGCGCCGCAGCGGTTTGACGAATTCGAGCGCCAGATTCGATCCGAATACTGGTGGGTTCCCGCTGGCTTATACCGTAAACGGCGGGCGGCGGTATTCAGATCGTTCCTCAAGCGTCCGGCAATTTATACAACCCGCGAATTTGCTGAGCGGCTTGAGTTCCAAGCCCGCGAAAACATCGAGTCGTCGTTGAAGGCTTCACGCCAGTGAAATCTGCTTGTTGCTCGCCGACCGCCTCTGGCTCGGGCCGGGCGCTCTCTTGACAAACCCTTCACGGCTCCATCGCTAGACCAGGAGTTCTACTCGGATCTCGATAAACTCCGGAGCGGGCGCATGGCGAGCGATGCCGCAATCGCCGATTGGGTATCGTCGTTCTCCAAGGCCGATTTCGCGGATGAGCTGTGTTACACCAACCTGGTGAACCCAAGCCGAGACGCTATCCCTTGTGGTTGACGGTTTTGCACTTCTTCAATCACCAGACACATCATCGGGGGCAGCTCACGACGCTGCTGTCGCAGTGCGCTATCGATCCGAGAGTCACAGAGTCAAGAAAGGGCGATGTAAATTTTCCAAGAACATCAGGCGAGTTGTCGTCTGGCATTGCCCCTGCAGCTCGTAATGCTACAAGGAATCCGCGGGCAGCCGACGCCGTTCGTAATAATGGCGATAAGTTGATGAACTATATGTGTGGTGCATGGGTGGATGTGCCGAAGGCGACCAAGGCTGAAGACCTGAGGCTACCATGCCGAGCAATCGCCACAATCAATGCAGTCAATCGGACCATGGTCGTCGGTATCGCGCAAGCACGCTACTTTCATAGCAGGCTCCCCGGCTGTCGCACCCTTGAACTCGTTTATCTTTATTCCCTGTCTTTGTCCATGGCAAACTTCCGGGCCTTCGCTCACTGGCTGTATTTGTCCTTGGTGAACTGCCATCCAGACCTGGTCCAATTGCTTGACCTTGTAGTTATATGTGTTCTTCGCAAACTTCCATCCAGCTCTCCTCAGTTGACCATATTTGTCCTTTGCGAACTGCCGTGCTGCCCTGATCAATCGGCTCACCTTGCCTTGGGTACTCTGATGCCAGCCGGATACTCTTTCAAAAGAGCTAAGTCGATCATCCTGCGTGCTCGTCGCAAAATGGGCGTGTGCAAATAGGGGTTGATCGACCTGCTGATCCTCGATCTGCACTTCACGCGTCCGCGCGAGTATGCGTGGATCAACTTGCTTTCCTCCGACCAGCACCTCGAAGTGCAGGTGTGGTCCCGTGACTCGTCCAGTGGAACCTACGTAACCGATGACGTCACCTTGGTTGACCTGGGCGCCAACGCGCATGCCGTCGGCATAGCGGTCCAGATGCGCATAAGCAGTCTCATAGGTTTCACTATGGCGGATTCGCACATAATTCCCGTAACTGCCCCGGGGGCCGAGTGCAACGATCTCTCCAGAGCCTGCAGCGGTGACCGGCGTGCCCGCTGGAGCGGCAAAGTCAACGCCTCGGTGTAACCGCATCGCCTTCAAGATTGGATGGTACCGCATTCCATAAACCGAGCTGATCCGAGCATGATTGACCGGGAAAAGATGAAGAGTCCTTGGCGCAGTCCCAGGCCAATCTGCCACTATGACGGGGTATGTCACCCAAGCCGTGTCATTACGGCCCACTGTGGAAGGTGTTGCACATCCGCACAGCGACATGGCTAAGATGAACCGCACGAGAAGGTTGCGAGGTCGTTCATCCACTCGAGGGTCTTGTCGGTAGGTTGACCTTTCAACAATGCTGTTTGCGCCCCCGGTCATCATCGTTCACCTGCATGGCAGCCGATCGTATGTATGATTCCCATTTAAGCCTCTGGGGCGGCGGCTGACCGTGAACTAGACCACGGGGATAAGAATCCACATCCGAGTCAAAGAAACCATATAACGCGGCAGGTCGCGAGGAAGAATAGCGAGAACAAGTGATCGGGTTCACAGTACAAGAGAGGCGCGACCTGTGTTGGATGCCGAGCATAGAAGAGAAGTTCTTCTAGCTAAGACGCGCCTCAATGGCTCACAGCGCCTGAGCCGAGTCCGATGGGCGATGCCAAGCCTGTACTGTGCGATAGGTCCCTTGTTGATAGGGCACGCCCCTAACGATAGCACCAATCCCTGGCGCCCCTCTTAGGCAGCAATCTCCAAAGTGGCTCCCGGTCACGGTTTTCCGCATGGGGGCCGTTGATACTTTCGATCGCTGAAGAGCTTAGTGCTCCGGATATGCCTGTTCACAGCGGCGCTATGAACGTCCAGCCATAGGAACGGAATTGCAGCAATGATCGAGAACAAGCTTGTTTGGATTTGGATCAGCGCGACCGGCGCAATCATCGCTGGACTGCTAAGCTGGTACGTGCGGAGATTTCGGCGCCAGATATTGTCCATCAGGCAGCAACGGATGAGCTCCCGTGCGGTACTCAAATACTTAATTACCGAGAGCAAATGGGGGCAAGAGGGCAATGCAAATATGGCATTCCTGGACGCTATTGGGGAATTTGAGCGTGCTGCCAGGGACGGCGAGATAGAAGTGGTGGGTCGACCTCGCTATACACTCCGTTACGAGAGTATTAGGCCAGACTACTGGCGGTCTGCCAGGTTGGAAATGTCTAGCCACATAATGAAAAATACTTCACCACGCACCGAGCCCAAACTACTGTCCCGGGAATTGGTGATCTACAAGGACATATTGGTCGATCGTGCTCAAGTGGAGCGACTGTGGCCGAAGTCACTGGACACGCTGCCCGATGGCCAGTCTAAATCCGCCGCACAGTTGCAACCTGTTGGTACCCTGCCTGAGCAGGTATAGAACCATGGCCCTCGCACTTCAGCGGGATTTTGGCTCGTTCTTGGAGAATTCCGGCATACGTGCATTGAAAAGATAGAAGCCGTTAGACTGCGATGAGCTTGCGAAACCAGTCCGCATAGCGGCATGGACATTGCGGGGTGAGCAGTGGTTTTGGTGTTTGGAAGTGTTCGGGCATGCAGGCGTATTTGATGGGTTTGCGCCGGCGGTGACCCGAGCTTGCGATCAAGGCACGCCCACCTCAACCGTTGCCGAGCGCTTTATCTTTCTCGACGAGCGCGGCGCGCAAATGAGCCTAACGCATCGTTAAGGACGGGCGTCCATGGGCCACGCTATCTGGGTAGCGCCCTGGCCGCACATTGGCATACCGCTACGATGCTCGTGGTCATCCGCCCAGAGAGGCTTATCCTGCAAGCCTCAGCGCGTCGGCCGCAGCATGATGATCCTCAACGTGCCGCATCAGTTCGTCATCGTTTCGTCCAACGGCTTAGCAGTGGGCTCGCTTCAGCAATGATCAAGCCTTGCGCGGTCGGTTGAGCCGCGGCCAAGCACGGATGCTCAACCGTGAGCATCGACAGCAGCGGCCGATGGCGGGCCACCAACGCAGCCATACGCTGCTGTTCCGCGTCGACAACCGAGCACAGGAAGCATGCCGCGCCCGGGCGGCGCTGAGAGGGACTGTAGCCAGCTCGGCTAGCGCCGTCGCGGCGTTCGGGTTGGCCAGAGTCCCATGGCGTTGGTCTTTGCTGCGCGCTTGGCGCGCATTGATCACCGCCACCGGCAATCCTGCCGCTTATAGCGCACAGGAAAGCTAAAGGCTAACCGTCCGGGATCGAAAGACCGGCGCAGCGCCGCGCGCGATCCACGCAGCCCCGGCCATGGATATCCATGCTAAGGCGCAGGCTGCGCGGTTCAGCCCGACGCTCTAACCCAACCTTGGTACACTACTGTGCCGACCCTCCGGAAACATACAAGCTTGTGCCCGTACGTGAGTTCAGAACAAGGGCCGTAGTTGTAACATCACACGAGTGGCTGCTAGCTCGAAGGCGCCGTCTATAATCACTGGACCAGTTTGAAGTCATCCACAAGACTAAGGGGGCATCACATGAAGAAAACGATTTTGCTTGTAGGCGGGTTCGTCGCAGTCTGTCTGGGCATAGGAAGTTCCGTATGGGCGCAGGATCCAGTTAGAGTCGCACCGGAGATCTATAGGGTGCAATTGGAGAATGGCAGAGTTCGAGTTCTCGACATCCACGTCAAGCGAGACGGCATGTCTCCGACCCATTCCCATCCGGCATACGTCGCGGTGGCGCTCAGCCCTTGCAAGGTGAGGTTCACACTGCCAGACGGCAAGACCACGGAAGGCGAGATGAAGTTCGGAGACGTCTTCTGGAGTGGCCCGACAACGCACAGTGTCGAGAATGTGGGCAGCAGTGAGTGTCATGTCTTGAACATCGAGCTCAAGGAAACCGCCGCAAAAGAGAAGTAATCATCGGCGGTGATTATTGCCCATCAAAGTCTGCTAACACGCGGCTAGAGCAAACTGGCGTGTAAATTTTCAAGGCGAGCGCCGCCAGCTGCCCGGCCGTGCTGGCCCAACTCGGGTTGCCGACCCTCCCGGTTACAGCGACCCGCCGCTTGCGCGATCGAGTCAAGTCCTGAAAGCGCTCGGAATACGACCGGAAAGTCCAGATCGACACCGGCCTCGACCAGCTGAGTGCTGACGACCCGAACCTCCTCATTGTCGGCCAGTCGTGCCCTGATGGTCTTCAGAACAGCGCTTCGATGGGCACCACAGAGATACGTCGAAAGATAAAACGTGCCATGCGGCAGGAGGCGATGCAGCGCGCGCGCATCGCGCCGGGTATTCACGATGCACAGCACCGCAGGCTCGGCCTGAATGAGCGGTGCCAGCGCATCCCAAGTCTGAGTCGCAGTGAAGTCTTGCGGCAACTCCACTTGAATCCTCCGCAATCGCGCATGGAGCTTACCGGGGTCCGGAACAATCTCCCGTACGCCCTGGAAGCCAGGAAAGTGCCCGTCGGCGGTATGTCTCGCTTGGAACGCTGGCTGCGTGGCCGTAGCCAGCACGATGGTTGCGCCATAATGCCGCGCGAGCTGGTCGATGACATGGAGGATCGGCACGAGAAAAGCCGGAGGCAGCAGCTGCACCTCATCGAGCACAATGACGGCATTGACGAGGTTGTGAAGCTTGCGGCAACGAGAGGGACGGGCCGCGAAGAGCGACTCGAAGAACTGTACTGCGGTCGTGACAATAACCGGCGCATCCCAGTTCTCGGCCGCGACGCGGGCCTGTGGCGTCTCCCGCTCAGGCTCAATGTTGCTATGATGCTCGAGGACTACCTCCTCGCCCAGAACGAGCCGTAGAACCTCAGCCGTTTGTTCAATGATGCTGGTGTAGGGGATCACGTACACCACGCGGCGCTTGTTGTGTCTGACGGCGTGATGCAGCGCGAAGCCTGTGGTCGCCAGCGTCTTTCCACTGCCTGTAGGCACGGTCACAGAAAAAAGTCCTGGCGTCCACTGCGCCGCGTCGAGACAGCGCCTGAGCAGCGATAGGCGTATCCTGTTAACCGGTGTGGGCTCAGCGCACTCAGAGAGC
>JAPSGG010000036.1 GCA_031177845.1 Chromatiales bacterium | reverse complement strand
AGTCATATGACTTGAGCAAGGGCCGCATCACCTACCGAGGGCGTGGCCCTTGCTCAAGTCATATGGAGTTAATTGCACCGTCACCTTGTCTCCGGTCAGAATACGGATATAGTTCTTGCGCATACGACCGGAGATGTGGGCAGTCACGATGTGGCCATTGTCCAGTTCGACACGAAACATCGTATTGGGCAGCGTCTCGATCACCGTGCCCTCCATTTCGATATGATCTTCTTTAGGCATAAGCATTTCAGGCGATGTCTATAAGATCGGCCATTATCGATAATTGGTCTGGCAAGACAAGCTTTTTTAGCTTTCGCTGGCGGTGTATCTGATTCGTTCTCCGCGCTCCCCTAAGCGCTTGAGATCGCCGGCGCCATTATAATCGGTTGGCGATGATGCTCGCGTGCGTATTTCCTGGCCAGGGCGCTCAATCGGTGCGTATGCTTCAGGAGTTGGCGCGCGCGTATCCAATCGTGCGCGACACCTTCCAGGAAGCCTCCGACAGCCTCGCGTTCGATCTCTGGTCCCTGGTCAGGGAGGGCCCTGAGGTGGAGCTAAACCACACCCATAATACACAGCCAGTGATGCTGGCGGCCGGGGTTGCGGTGTGGCGGGTGTGGTGCGCCGCTGGAGGAGGCAGGCCTACCGTCATGGCGGGCCACAGCTTCGGAGAGTACACCGCCTTGGTCTGCGCAGGCGCGCTGGATTTTCGCGATGGGGTGTCACTTGTCCGCGAACGCGGATATCTGATGCAGGCGGCGATGCAAGGAGGCGAAGGCGCCATGGCAGCCATCCTCGGTCTGGAGGATGCGCAGGTCACCGAAGTGTGCACGCGTGCGGCGCAGGGCCAGGTGGTCTCGGCAGTAAACTTCAATGCCCCCGGTCAGGTAGTGATTGCCGGCGATGTCCCCGCGGTCGTCCGCGCGATGTCATCGGCAACGGAGGCTGGCGCAAAACGCGTGGTGCGGTTGACCGTAAGTGTCCCCGCGCACTGCAGCCTGATGATTCCGGCGGCCCGGCGGCTTACCGCCCGGTTGGCGGAAACGCCAATCCAGCCGCCTGAGATTCCCGTGCTGCACAACACCGATGTTGAAAGTCATAGCGATCCCGCTGCGATAAGGGACGCGCTTGCCCGTCAGCTCTATAGTCCTGTGCGCTGGGTAGAAACGGTACAGACGATGGCCAGGCGCGGGATCGACATGGTACTCGAGCTGGGTCCGGGCAAGGTGCTGACCGGCCTCAACAAGCGGATTGACCGATCGTTGCAGTGTCTATGCGTTCATGATCCCCAAAGCTTGCAACAGGCACTAGAAAAGTCTGGGGCGCGGGCATGACACTGGCGGGCCAAGTTGCGCTGGTGACCGGCGCGAGCCGCGGCATCGGTCGCGCCATCGCACACGCGCTGGGCACCAATGGTGCTACGGTCGTAGGCACCGCCACCACCGAGGATGGCGCCGGCAGGATCTCCGAGGATCTATCGAGCCAGAATCTGCAAGGCACCGGCTTCGAACTGGATGTTCGCCAGCCCGCTTCCATCGATGCCCTCGTCAAGCGCGTCGACGAGCGATTCGGGGCCGTGACCATCCTGGTCAATAATGCCGGTGTAACTCGCGACAGTCTCCTGATGCGCATGAAAGATGAGGAATGGGAGACGATCCTCGCAACGAATCTGAGCTCCGTCTTTCGGTTGAGCAAGGCCTGTCTACGTGGCATGATGCGCGCCCGCCAGGGCCGCATCATCAATATCACATCGGTCGTGGGATTGACCGGCAACCCGGGGCAGAGTAATTATGCGGCATCCAAGGCCGGCATCATCGGCTTTTCCAAGTCGCTGGCGCGAGAAGTCGGTGGGCGAGGGATCACGGTGAACACGGTGGCGCCCGGCTTCATCGATACCGATATGACCCGCGCGCTGTCGGCCGAGCAAAGGGAAGCCCTATTGCGCCAGATTCCGCTCAGCCGACTGGGCACGCCCGCCGATGTCGCAGAGGCCGTGCTGTTCCTCGCTTCACCGGCCGCGGCTTATGTTACGGGCGAGACGCTGAACGTGAACGGCGGCATGTATATGCCGTAGTCGCTGCGGATGGTCTTCCTATGCAATCGGTTAGTTCAGACGCCGGGGCTTGGCTATAAGCGGTGATCGTGGCCAGTGTGCTGGCGCCGTGCTTGTTGTCGCCGGACGCGAGCCCACAGGTCGCACTGTGGTGGATTGGTGCATCTATTTTCAATAGAATAGCGGCGCCTGTAGGCGCTCGAGGTTAGATGTCATGTCAGGGGTCGTGATTCGTCGTGTCAGGCGCGCGAGGCTTCAGCAGCGGCGCCTGCCGCCGACGTTTAATCTGATGTCTTCCACGAGTGTACCAGCCGCTTGGCCTACTGGCGCCGACATCGATCAGATGGCAGCGAACGTCGGCGCGTCCGTTTGTCTCGTTCGAGTTTAGTTTTTTAAGCCGAACTTTTAACGAGCGCGGCGGGCGCTGCGCACGTGTTCCATACAGGAGAGGGTGATCACACCATGAACAATGTTCAAGAGCGTGTTAAGAAGATTGTCGTAGAACAACTGGGGGTCAATGAAGACGATGTGACAGAAAGTGCGTCTTTCGTGGACGATCTGGGCGCTGACTCACTAGATACGGTAGAGCTGGTCATGGCACTAGAAGAAGAGTTCGAGTGCGAAATCCCGGACGAAGAGGCAGAGAAAATCACCACCGTGCAGCAGGCGATCGACTATATCAATGCCCACACGGAGTAGTCTCTGAGTCTTACCTTCGATCGCGATCGAATGTCGCGGTTTCAAAAGCCTCCAAGCAGTCAATAACCTTTCAAGCACCGCAGGGGTGGGATAGACGTGTCCAGACGCCGTGTCGTTGTAACCGGGCTGGGGATTGTGTCCCCGGTGGGGTCCGCTATTCCCCAGGCGTGGGAAAACATCGTGGCAGGCCGCAGCGGAATCAGGAGGATTGAGGCCTTTGATGCGAGTAACTTTTCGGTGCAGATCTCGGGATCGGTGCGCGGTTTCAATGCCGATGATTACATCCCTCCGAAAGAACAAAGGAAGATGGACCAGTTCATCCATTACGGGATCGGCGCTGGTGTGCAGGCCATCAATGATGCGGGACTGGAGATTACGGAAGCGAATGCCACGCGCATCGGGGTTGCCATAGGCTCGGGTATCGGGGGTCTGCCGGGCATCGAGAAAAACTATGAGGCCTATATGAAAGGAGGCCCGCGCAGGATCTCGCCATTTTTCGTGCCCAGCAGCATCATCAATATGGCGTCCGGGCACCTGTCGATTATGTACGGAATGCGCGGCCCCAACATCTCCATCGTCTCCGCCTGTACCACCGGTACCCATAATATCGGCGATGCCGCGCGCATGATTGCGTATAACGATGCCGATGTGATGCTGGCAGGCGGCACGGAAATGGCAACCTGTCCGCTAGGGATAGGCGGGTTCGCATCGGCTCGGGCGCTGAGTGCAAGCCATAACCACGATCCGGAACACGCGAGCCGTCCGTGGGACTTGAACCGCGACGGGTTCGTGCTGGGCGACGGTGCAGGCGTGTTATTGTTGGAGGAATACGAGCATGCGAAGGCGCGCGGCGCAAATATCTATTGTGAACTGGTGGGCTATGGGGTCAGCAGCGACGCCTATCATATGACCGGGCCGGCGCCCGGTGGGGTAGGGGCCGCACTGTGTATGCGTAACGCGTTGCGAGATGCCGGACTCAATCCCGAAGACGTGGATTACATCAATGCCCATGGCACTTCGACAGTCGCAGGGGATAAAGCTGAGACCGATGGTGTCAAGGCGGCTTTCGGTGAACACGCCTATAAACTTGCGCTCAGTTCGACGAAGTCAATGATCGGACATCTGCTGGGAGCTGCTGGCGGCGTGGAAGCGGTATTCTCGGTACTCGCAATCAGGGATCAGATGATGCCGCCCACCATCAACCTTGAGACGCCTGACCCGGCATGCGATCTAGATTACGTACCCAATACCGCGCGTGAAGCCAGGATCAACGTGGCGATATCCAATTCATTCGGTTTCGGGGGTACAAATGCGACTGTGGTATTCCGCAAGCTGTAGCTGATCGCTTCTTCCGCGGTCCGCATGCCGGGGCGGTGACAGCGAGCGCCTACCCATCTCAACCCGCGCTCACGATAATGACGCTCGTCAATGGCTGCTCCACTGCCACCATCGCGGTCAATGATCGCGGTCTGCTGTACGGAGATGGCTTGTTCGAGACGATGGCGGTCGTAGGTGAGCGCCCGCGGGAACTCGACAGGCATCTTCGGCGGCTGTTGAATGGCTGCCGTCGACTTGCGATTGTCCCCCCGGACGAATCCATCCTGCGGCGAGAGATCACTCGGACCTGCGCGGGCGCGGAACGTGCGGTTCTGAAGATCATCGTAACCCGCGGTCAAGACAGCCGCGGCTACCGGCCTGCGGAGCGGGGAAAGCCGACCCGCATCCTCATGTTGTCTCCCTGGCCTGTCTATCCCGTGCACTACCGCCATGAAGGCATCGTCGCTACGCGCTGCCAGACAAGGCTCGCATGCAATCCAAGGCTCGCGGGGCTCAAACATCTGAATCGCCTTGAGCAGGTGCTGGCGCGCGGCGAATGGCAGGACGAATATCAAGAGGGTCTATTGCTGGATACGAATGATCAACTGGTCGAGGGCACTATGAGCAATGTGTTTCTCATCAAGGGAGATTCATTGCACACGCCGGAACTGAAACACGCCGGCGTCGCCGGCATCATGCGCGAACGCATTCTCGATTGCGCGGCCACGGCGGGTATCGCCGCGCATATTCGGAACTTGACGTTCCAGGACGTGGAAGCCGCTCAAGCCCTATTTTTCTGCAACAGCCTCATCGGTATCTGGCCCGTGCGGCGCTTGGACGATCTGTCCTTCGGCGATCATCGTCTGACCCGCGAACTGATGAACCTTCTCGATCTGCCGTGAACCGCAGACCGTTGTTCATTGTGCTGGGCGCGCTACTGTTGGGAGGTGGCGTCGTAGCCGCCGCCGATTTCTATCTCTTTCTGCAGCAGCCTGTACTTGTGGCGGGCAAGAGCGCCATCTTTGAAATCGAGCCTGGCGCCTCGCTTCATCAGATCGCGGAGGACCTTCGCCACCGAGGCCTGCTAGCACGCTCCACCTATTGGAAGCTGCTCGCCCGTCTACAGGATAAGTCCAGAAAGATCAAGGCCGGTGAGTATCGGCTGCAAGGGCCGCTGACGTCGCCGCAGCTGCTTGATCGGCTGGTGACGGGCAAGACCCGCCAATTCAGTCTGACACTGGTCGAAGGTTGGACATTCCGCCAGGTAATGGATGCACTGGTACGCCATCCATATATCAAACAAACCCTCAGTGACAGTGACGATGTGATGGCTCTGCTCGGCAACCCGGGGATGTACCCAGAAGGGTGGTTTTTTCCAGATACCTACCATTTCCCCCGCGATACCACCGATCTCGAATTTCTCCGTCGTAGCCACGAGGCCATGAAGGAACGCCTGAGCGCGATGTGGAAAGTGCGGGACGCAGATCTGTCCTTGAAATCGCCCTACGAGGCGTTGATACTCGCCTCCATCGTGGAGAAGGAGGCCGCGGTACCCGAAGAACGCCCGCTGATCGCCGCGGTGTTTTTGTCGCGGCTGAGGAAGGGCATGCCTCTGCAGACCGACCCCACCGTCATCTATGGACTGGGCGACAGCTACGATGGTGACATCCGCCATCGCGATCTGCGGCGCGACACCCCCTATAACACCTACACCCGCAAGGGCCTGCCGCCCACGCCCATTGCGATGCCGGGTGCCGGGGCGCTGGAGGCAGCGATGCACCCCGCCCAATCGGACGCCTTGTTTTTCGTCGCCAGGAAGGACGGCAGCCATCACTTTTCAGCAACTTACGACGAGCACCGCAGGGCGGTGATCGAACACCAGCTCGACGGCCATCCGGATCGCTACAACTCACAGGCCAAATGACCGGATCCAAGTTCATCACGGTGGAGGGCATTGAAGGGGTCGGAAAATCTACTCATAGTCGCACCCTTTGCGAGTACCTGCGCGATCGTGGCATCGATGTCCTCGCGACCCGTGAGCCAGGCGGCACGCGGCTGGGCGAGCGCATTCGAGGCCTCTTGCTGGATGCAGGCGAGCCGCCCATGCACCCGGAATCGGAACTGTTGCTAATCTTCGGCGCACGCGCGGAGCACCTGCACCAGGTCGTATTGCCTGCGCTGGCTGCTGGGCGTTGGGTGGTGTGCGATCGCTTTACCGATGCGACGTATGCCTATCAGGGCGGCGGTCGTGGCATCTCTTACCCGCGCATTGCCGCTCTGGAGCAGTGGGTGCAGAATGATCTGCGGCCACACGTCACGGTACTGCTAGATGCCGATGTGCAGGTGGCGCTTTCGCGGGTCAGAACGCGAAGCGCCGAGGATCGCTTCGAGCGAGAGTCTCTCGACTTCTTTACGCGCGTGCGCCACGCTTATCTCGAGCTTGCCACGCGCGAGCCGCGGAGGTTTCGCGTCGTCGACGCCAATGGCCCGTTGCAGGACGTGCGCCGCCGAATCGTAGCCGTCTGCGAGGGACTAATTGCCGCGGAATGAACGCGCAGCCGCATTATCCGTGGCAAGAGGCGCACTGGGCCTACTGTGAGCAGCGGGCGCGCACCGGCACGCTTCCCCACGCCTTGCTGATTCGCGGACAACGGGGTCTCGGAAAACTCGACTTCGCACATCGGTTCGCCGCCTGGCTTCTATGTGATCGTCCCGGCGAGGCGGCCTGCGGAAGCTGTCACGGGTGCCGGATGTTTTTGGCGGGAAATCATCCAGACTATCTGGAGACGGCGATAGAGGAGGACAGTCATCAGATCAAGATCGAGCAGATCCGAGCGCTGAACTACTTCATTGGCTTAAGCCGCCATTGCGGTCACCACAAGATCGCACTGATTGCCGATCCGCACACGATGAATAGGAATGCAGCCAATAGCCTCCTCAAGACCCTGGAGGAACCACCGCCATTTTCACTGCTCCTGCTCGTCTCGTCGCGTCCCGCGTTGCTGCCTGCAACGATCGTCAGCCGCTGTCAGCACATTACATTCAGTATCCCGCCTACCGACGCCGCTTTGACCTGGCTCAAGCGCCAGGCGCCGGATGCCGATACGCTGCTCGCGTTGGCCCGCGGCGCACCATTGGCGGCGCTAGAACTCAGTCATGGACATCTGCTGGAGACGCGACGGAAGGCGTTCAGGGACTTCGCTCGCGTGGCGGCGGCGCTCGAATCGCCAATCATCGCAGCCGAGCGTTGGCATCAGCACATGCCCGATCCGCTGACGGGTTGGCTGCTCTCATGGCTCACGGACATCGCGAAGCTCCGTTCGAATGACACGTTTAACCGCCTGAATAACCCAGATATCGATCAGGACTTGCGAGTGCTGACCGAGCGGATAGACTTTGGATGCTTATTTGCGCTCTACGACAAAGCACTTCAAGTTCGCCGCCTGCAGCAAGGTTCGCTAAACCAGCAATTGATGCTGGAGGAGATTCTGTATGCGTGGGCGGGCGCATTCGGGAATTCAAGATGAGACCGTAACGATGGTGGATAGCAGTCCCGGCATACTCACGCTGGCGATAAAAGATAAGAGTTCCCTGTATGCAGCGTACATCCCGTTCGTCAAGAACGGCGGGCTGTTCATTCCCACGAAGAAGCCATACAAGCTCGGGGACGAGGTCTTCATGCTCCTCACGCTGATGGACAACAAGGAACGCATCCCTGTAGCTGGACGGGTTGTATGGATTACGCCACAGGGTGCTCAGGGAAACCGCGTGCCCGGCATCGGTGTGCAGTTCAATGATCAGGACAACGGTGCAACCCGCTATAAAATCGAAGGTCTGTTGGCCGGTATGCTACAGGGAGAGCGGCCAACGCATACCATGTAACAGACGTGGATCCGGGTGCACGGCGGTGTGGCCACAGTCACCAATCCCTATTAAGGTCTATCTGTTGCGAATATGGAACCTCATGTTGTGCAAGGGATCCATATGCAGTAGCATTCAACGTCGTCAGCGTTTTCACGTGCTAGCGCGGACCCGTCCATCAGAGCGGCTCGACCAAGTCAGACATGAACGATTCAGGGCACTCCTACCTATTCAGTGGGAACGCGTCCTTCATTGAGGGTCTTTACGAGGCCTACCTCGAGGATAGAGCCTCCGTCAGCCAGAAATGGCGGACCTACTTCGATCGCATTAAGGATTCCGAACCTGGCGCTCCGCCCGACACCCCGCACGCGCCGATCCATCGCGCCTTCAAGGAGGCAGCAAAGGCCCCATCCGGCGAAGCAGTCAGACGCGCATCGACAGAGATAAGACCGGACTTCGAGGCAAAACAGGTTGCGGTCCTGCAACTCATCAATGCCTATCGATTCAGAGGTCATCGGCAAGCGGATCTCGATCCTCTAGATCAGTACGAGCGGCCACCGGTACCGGATTTGAATCCGGAATTCCATGGTCTCACGTCGGCCGACATGGAAACGGTGTTCAACACGGGTTCTCTATTCGGGCCCGACCAGGCCACGCTGCGCGAGATCCTCAATATTCTCAGCGTGACATACTGTGGCACAGTCGGCTCTGAATATATGTATCTCACCGAGACCGACCAGAAGCGCTGGATTCAGCGGCGCCTGGAGTTGCCGTGCGGCGATGTAGGTTTTGACGCCTCCAAGAAGAAGGCGATCCTGGAACGGCTGATCGCGGCCAACGGGCTGGAAGAGTACCTCCACAATAAGTACGTGGGCCAGAAGCGCTTCTCGCTAGAGGGCGGTGAGAGCCTGATCCCGTTGCTCGATGCCCTGATCAAGCGCAGCGGCGCAGAGCATGGTGTCAAAGAAGTCGTCATCGGCATGGCCCACCGTGGCAGGTTAAACGTACAGGTCAATACCCTAGGCATCAAACCGCGCGATCT
>JAPSGG010000257.1 GCA_031177845.1 Chromatiales bacterium | reverse complement strand
CGCACCGGCCAATCGGCGAAGCGGTCGATGAAGGTCTGGTAGTGCTGTTGGGCCAGCAGGGTCGTTGGCACCAGTACCGCAACCTGCCGCCCGTTCTGTACAGCGACGAAGGCCGCACGCATCGCGACCTCGGTCTTGCCGAAGCCGACGTCGCCGCACACCAATCGGTCCATCGGCCGCGGCGCCGCCATGTCGGCCAGCACGTCCTCGATGGCCTTCTGCTGATCCGGTGTCTCCTCAAACGGGAACGCCGCGGCAAAGGCGGCATAGTCATCGATACTGACCTGAAAGGGATAGCCTTGGCGTGCGGCGCGTCGGGCATAGAGGTCTAGCAACTCGGCCGCCACGTCGCGCACCTTGTCCGCCGCCCGCCGTTTGATGCGCTGCCACTGGTCGCCGCCCAACCGCTGCAGGGGCGCGCTCTCGGGGCTCGCGCCGGTATAGCGGCTGACCAGGTGCAATGAGGCCACCGGCACATAGAGCTTATCGCCGCCGGCGTACTCCAGGGTTAGATACTCGGCCTCCATGCCCCCCGCGCTGAGCCGCTGTAGCCCCAAGTAACGCCCGACTCCGTGATCCTCATGCACGACCGGCGCACCCTCGTGCAGATCGGTGAGATTACGCACGATCGCGTCGGCCTCGCGGGTGGCTGCCCGCCGTCTTCGCCGCTGTTGCACACGTTCGCCGAACAGTTGATGTTCGGTGATGAGGGCAAGACTGTCGCCCTCTGAGTCCTCGACGAGCAGACCGTCTTCGAGTGGGGCTGTGGTGATTGCGAGATCGGCGTTGGAAGTCAGAAAACCCTGCCATCCATCGACCTGCGCAGGGCGTAGATCAAAGCCGCGCAGCACGTCTAGCATGTACTCCACCCGTCCGGCTGATTCGGCTATGAATAGCACGCGCGCATCTTTTGCTTGCAGGAATGTTCGCAGGGCGCCGCCCGGATCTTGGCTGCGTGCACGGACCGTCACGTCCGGCAGTGCGTTGGTGCGGTAGTTAACCGATGTCTTGTCGTCCGGCGCCTCGAGTTCGAAGCGCTGCGCCACAATGACTCGGCGGTTCATAAGCCGGGCTTCGATATCGGCCAACGAAATGAACAGGCGCTCGGGTGCCAGCAGCGGGCGTTCCCGATCATGGCGGCGCTGCTCGTAACGCTCAGAGATTTCCTGTTCGAAGCGCTGCGCGGCCATTGTCAGGTCATCGGTATGTATAAACAGCGTGTCCCGCGGCAGATAATCGAACAGGGTCTGCGTCTCATCGAAGAACAGGGGCAAGTAGTACTCGATGCCCGCGGGCATCGATCCCTGGCTCACGTCACGATAGATCAGGCTGGCGGTCGGATCGCCCTCGAACGCGATGCGGAAATTCTGGCGGAAGCGCTTAATACCCTCCTCGTCGGTCGGAAATTCGCGCGCCGGCAGCAGACGGATGGACTCGACCGACGCAAGCGAGGTCTGCTGCTCGGGATCGAAACTGCGGATGGACTCGACCTCATCATCGAATAGATCGATGCGAAAAGGCAGGCGGCTGCCCATTGGATACAGATCGATGATCGAGCCCCGCACGGCGTACTCTCCGTGCGACATGACTTGCGACACGTAGCTGTATCCGGCCGCTTGCAGGCGTGCGCGGAACTGCTCCCGGTCCAGCTGCTCGCCTCGGCTAATGATCAGACTGCGTCCGTCCAGAAATGAGCGCGGTGCCAGGCGCTGCATGAGCGTGGCCACCGGCACGATCAGGATGCCGCCCTCGAGCGAGGGCAGGTGATAGAGCGTTTCCAGGCGTTGGGAGATGATGTCCTCATAGGGTGAGAACTGGTCGTAGGGCAGGGTCTCCCAGTCCGGGAAGAGCAACACCTCGGCGCGATCGGCGAAGAACCGCACTTCCTGTTCGAGACGGGAGGCGGTATGCGCATCCGGCGCGAGTACCACCGTCAGCCCCCGATGCTGCGCTTGCGCCGCGGCGATCGCGAGCCCACGGCTGCTGCCGTAGAGCTGGCCCCAGGTCATGCGCGAGCAACCTGCAGTAGGAAGCAGCGGGTGTAATGGACTCAAGGCTGATGGGTCGCTCACGCTAGACATGATGAAGGCATATTGCGTACAAGATTGATCAGTTACTGCGATATCGCGATGTAATCTCCTGATAAGCATCGATGCGGCGGTCCCGAAAATAGGGCCAGATGTTACGGACTCGCGCAGTACGTGCGAGATCGATGTCAGCGATAAGCACGGTTGCCGCGTCGGTCGGTGCCTCGGCCAAGATCTCCCCCTGCGGCCCGCACACGAAGCTGCCGCCCCAGAATTGCGCGTGATTGCCGGCGTCCGAAGGGTCTGTCTCCAGGCCCACACGGTTGCAGCACAAGACCGGTAGGTTATTGGCGATCGCATGCGAGCGCTGGATGGTCCGCCAGGCATCGAACTGGCGTGCCTGTTCATCAGGCTCGTCGCGCGGATCCCAGCCGATGGCCGTGGGATACAGCAGCAATTCGGCGCCCGCCAGCGCCATGAGTCGGGCGGCTTCGGGAAACCATTGGTCCCAGCACACCAGCAGTCCGAGTCGGCCTAACGAAGTTTGTATCGGCTTGAATCCAAGATCTCCGGGCGTGAAGTAGAATTTTTCGTGATAGCCGGGGTCGTCGGGGATGTGCATCTTTCGATAGATGCCAGCGATACGCCCATCGGCCTCAAGCACCACCGCCGTGTTGTGATAGAGACCCACCGTGCGCCGCTCGAACACCGAGCCGACGACCACCACGCTTAGCGCACGCGCCGTGCTAGCCAGTTCGTCGGTGGTTGGGCCGGGAATCGTCTCGGCCAGTTCGAAGCACGTGGGATCGGTGGTCTTGCAGAAGTACAGGCTGGTGTGCAGTTCCTGCAGCAACACCAATTGCGCGCCCTGGCGGGCGGCCTGCTCGATGCCGCGCACGCTGGCGTCGAGGTTCTGTCGATAGTTAGCGCTGTTGGCCTGCTGGACTAATCCCACTCGCATCGTTGATGGTCACACCTTGGGGCAGCTGCATGGTTATGCAATGGAGGCTGCCATACTGCTGGATAAGGGAAGTGCAATCAATATCGATGATGTCGCGATCAGGAAAAACCTGTTGCAGCCGCTGATGTGCGGTGCGGTCGGCGGGATCGCCGTAGGTGGGCAGCAGCACTGCTTCGTTGATGAGCAGAAAATTGCTGTAGCTGGCCGGCAGGCGTTGCCCATTGGTATTATGGATCGGAGCAGGCAGGGGTAGGGGAACCAGTCGGTAGGCCTTACCGGCGCGCGTGGAGAAAGATTCCAGCTCGACCTTCATGGTGTGCAGCGGCTCATGATGCTCATCGCTGGGGTCCTCGCAGGCCGTGTACGCGATGGTATGCTCATCGCAGAAACGCGCCAACATGTCGATATGGCTATCGGTATCGTCGCCGGAGAGATGACCGTGTTCCAGCCACAGCACCCGCTCCACACCGAGCAGGACTCCCAAGCACGACTCCAGCGCACCGCGTTCTCGGCCGGGATTGCGGGTCGGCGCGGACAGACAACGGCGGGTCGTCAGCAAAGTGCCCGCCCCATCGACGTCGATGCTGCCGCCTTCAAGCACCAGCGGAATCGATTCCAGCGCTGTGTCACCGAACACGCCTTGGCCGTACAGCGCACGGGTGACGGCATCATCCAGTGATGCAGGATATTTCCCGCCCCAGGCGTTGAAGCGAAAATCCAGCAGCTTGGGCCTATTGCCGCACCGAACAGTCAGCGGACCGTAGTCCCGTATCCAGGTATCGTTGAAGGCTGC
>JAPSGG010000256.1 GCA_031177845.1 Chromatiales bacterium | reverse complement strand
GGGTTTGGCCGTTCCCTGCCGCTCTACCGATTATGCCAGGCCGGGTTGGCTGCAGTAGGTACAAGATAGCAGAATGCTCGTCCTAAGAGGTCATGCGCATGCGGGAACGTCAATCACGGTCATTTGAGTCTGATGCAGGTCAGACATCGGCCATTTTTGGGGGGTTAAAGCTTGTACATCTCGCGCATCGAAGTTCGTCCACTCGATGTTCCGCTGCTGGCGCCGTTCACGATTGCCGTGTCCAGCCTGGAGCACGTCGCTAATGTGGTCGTCAGGCTGGAGTTGGACGACGGATCGGTCGGGTGGGGCGAGACGCCCACGCTTCCTTCCGTTACGGCGGAAGATCAGGCGACGGCATTGCACCTACTTCAGGAAAGCGCGGGCGCATTGATTGGACGGAATACCGGCGAGTGGCGTCGGATCGCTCATGATCTCGCAGACCATATCCCAGGGTACCCCGCCGTCCGCGCAGGACTGGAGATGGCGCTCATCGATGCGCTGTGCCGGTCTTGGAGGGTTCCACTCTTTCGTTTCTTCGGGGGCTGGCAGTCTAGCATTGTTACCGACATCACCATCCCAATCTGCGAATGCGACGAGGCGGAGCGGCTCGCCACGTACTACCGCCGTATGGGCTTTACGACGCTTAAGACTAAGATCGGCCGTGATCCCTCGCAAGATATGGACCGCGTACGCGCGATATGGCGCGGCTATCCAGGCTGCAGGCTGGTGCTGGATGCCAACGAGGGCTATGCGCCCGAGCAGGCACTGGACTTGCTGCGCGAGCTGCGCGGACGTGGGATCGAGCCATCCCTGTTGGAGCAGCCAGTGCCGCGAGAGGACTGGGAGGGCCTTGGGCGTTTGGCGCGGGAGGCAAGCATCCCGGTCGCGGCCGATGAATCCTGTCGTAGCACGCACGATGCGCTTAGGATCACGCGCGAAGGATTGGCTCAGGTCATCAACATCAAGCTCGCGAAGTGTGGCGTGGTCGAGGCCATGGCCATCGCGGCGATCGCGAAGGCCGCCGGAATCGCGCTCATGATCGGCGGGATGGTAGAGACGCGCCTGGCGATGGGCTTCGGCGCCCATTTCGCCGCGGGCCTGGGCGGCTTCACCTGGATCGACCTCGACACGCCCCTACTGCTGGGCCAGGATCCTGTGCGGGGAGGCTACGTGGCCACAGGCCCGACATACGATCTTGACGTCGGTACCGTAGGGCATGGCGGGATGTTGGATTGGTAACAAGGGTCTTCAGTACAGTCATTTAGGATTATCGTCTCGTCCTGCAGGACACGCGCGGTGGTTAAATGCCACCCGAGGTCTGGTCTACGAGCACATATACGGCACCCCGCATGGTGTCGTCACGGGCTATGATGCGCCGATGGCGAGCGGCGCCCATGCCGTCGCGAGAAAAGACGCGTGCCCGATGCTTCGATCTCGAAGCCATTTTGCTGCGAGCAGCGCTGAGAGCAGACCGAGACGCGACCAGTTGGTCGCGAACCTCCTGAAGAGTGGATGCGATATCACTAGGGCGCTCCACTTGCGATAGTCGCAGCTCGTGCGTGATGTTGCCTGTCGGTATCGCAGCTTCGGCGAAAAACGCAGGTGCCGCTTGAACCAGATGACGCGTACGAGGATGAATGATCTGCAATTCGCCCGTTGCGGAAACTGAGGACTAGACTCTCCTATGGGCTTCGCCTGGTTTCGCTTTTCGCGCTTTGGCGCTCTTTATGTTCGATACTTACAGAAATTTTCGCGTCGCACGCCGCACGATCTCTGCCGTTACGCCAAAGACTAGGTGCGCTGCAAGCGAGTAGGCGTGTGTGCGGAATGGGTATGCCGCAAACGGTTTCGAAAGACCGAGCGCCGGAACCGCACCTTCATCGGCAACAAGCCAGATGAGGGCGCCAAATGGCAGCCCGCGACCTGCCACAACGCGCGGCTCGAGTTCCGCCAATGCTCCATACAGGCCGCCTGCCGCCACGCCAAATCCGTAGTGGCCAAATGTGCCGGCTATGTCCTTCTCGCGATCTGTCAGCTGATGACCAAAAAGCCCTTCGGAGATGGTTTGGGCAGTCCTCTCCGTTGCATCATCGTGTGCTTCATCGCTGCCCCGCTTCCGTAGCATGGCCGCCATTCCCCTGCTGGGCGAGCCTTGCTGCAGAGACTGCGCACCGTGCGGCCTCTCGACGCACTCCATCAGCGCGGCCCATTGCATCTGGAACCGGTTCATTACTGCGGACGCGACCAGCCCCGCAGCTGCCCCGGCGGCCAATCCCTTCACGATGTGCTTTTCTGTTTTCTTGTGCCGTCGCATCTTTCAGTTTCGAGATCGCACTTCGATGATGGAGCCGACGTGTCTGGCAGGGCCTAACAATGCGAAGACTGTGCAAGCGGCCCACGCACCTTCATTAGAATGGGCAGTATGTATTCTCTCCCAGGCGCTAAAAGTGAAGAACGAGTGATCATGCGAGAGGCATCGTTTTCTGGATGCAACTTCGAAGATAGAACCCGCGTGTGACTTGAGCATTCTATTCCCGGGCACGGTTGTTGCTGACACATTCCTAAGCAGAGCCGACAGTGCGAGGGTAGGGCTCCAAACCGCATTAAGACTGTACAAAATGCCCCTATGACAACCCCGAAACCCGGTACTACACCCCGCACACTCGGCTCCACACCAATCCGCGATTTGGGGCTCGCGATCGGTGGCACGCAGTTGGAGCCGATCATCGCGGAGTTTCAGAAAGAGCTCGAGCGCGCCGGTATTCGCCGTCTGCGACCACATTTCTATTTGTCCACCGAATGGGGCGTGCCGTTCGATACGATCTCTATCGCCATTCCCTTCTATCTCGCCACGCCCGAACTGACCGCAGTACATGCCGAGCGCCACGGGCATGTGGAGGGCGATAGCCCTCAAGAGATCCTTCGTTACCTGCGTCATGAGATGGGCCACGTGGTCAACTATGGTTACCGGCTCTACGACGAGGAGGAATGGGTTGAGCATTTCGGCTCGATTACCCAGCCCTACGAAGAGGAATACCGCCCCGAATTGTTCAGCCGAGACTTCGTCCAGCACCTGCCCGGCTGGTATGCGCAGAAGCACCCGGACGAAGACTGGTCGGAGACATTCGCGGTATGGATGACGCCCGGCCGGGATTGGCGGGCCGAGTATGCCGACTGGCCCAAGGCGCTGCGAAAGCTCGAGTACTGCGACCGTGCAATGAGCTGTCTGGCCGACCACGACCCGGTCGTGACCACAATCGAACGGGATGAGGACGTAGGCGGGTTGGGCTACTCGCTTGACCAGTATTACGATGGAAGTCTGGAGAAGAGCCTGAAGCTGCCGCCTGGCTTGGACGGTGCTTTGCGTGCCATCTTTGACGACCTCAACCTCGCCCAAGATCAACGCGCAGGGGAACGACGGCCTGCTGCCGATTTGATTAGCCGGCTCGAGCGCGATCTGATGGTAAATGTTTACCGATGGACGGGTCACTTCCCTGAACGCACGCGCTTACTGGTCCGCCATTTGGCTGATCGAGCAGGGGAGCTGCAGCAGGTCTACCCGGCCGACAAGGAGTCGCAAGTCACCGTGGCGATCACGACGTTGGTGACCGCCTTGGCCATGAACGCTGTGCTACGAGGCAGTTATCTTCCCTAACCAGGTATGCGCGCACAGCGCGCTGGACTGAGGGATTGTTAACTGGGTTATTCCGAACGAAAGGGAGGAATCTGGCTGGGATCATCCCAAGTGTAGCGAGGGGTCTTTTGAAAGAAAAAGATCCCACCCTTCGATCTGGACGCC
>JAPSGG010000255.1 GCA_031177845.1 Chromatiales bacterium | reverse complement strand
GCCGGTGCCGGCGTCCAGGCACCCGCAGACGGTATCGCCCGATGCAGTACCGCGCATACAACATCGAGGTCGCGTAGATCCACGAGGGCGGAACTCATGCCGTGGCCGGGGAGGTCTACACAGGTGATGCGAAAGTCCGTTGCAAGGAGTGGCAACGTTTCTGTCCAGACGCCGGAGTGCAATCGCCACCCGTGCAGCAGCACAATACTCGGCTCGCGGCCCGCGCTCGCAATGTGCATGCTCACCGGGTACAGCCTACCCCACAGCAACAGCCAGGTCGATGATCATGCATTGCGCGCCGAAGTCCTGTTTAATACCGCTATGCTTGTCGATCTCCTGCTGATTGTTGCCGCCTACCTGCTTGGATCCGTATCTACGGCCATTATCGCCTGCCGGCTGCTGAGACTGAGCGACCCACGCAGCGTGGGGTCCGGCAATCCCGGCGCAACCAACGTGCTTAGAACAGGGGGCAAGGCGGCCGCCGGCATCACCCTTGTGGGCGATGTGCTCAAGGGCCTGGCGCCAGTCCTGATCGCGCAATCCCTCGATATGGGAGAAATCGCAGTGGGTGCGGTCGCGCTGGCCGCTTTCTGCGGTCATGTATACCCGATTTACTATGGCTTCAAGGGCGGCAAGGGCGTGGCCACCGCATTAGGCGCGCTGCTGGGCGTGCACGCGCTAGTCGCAATACTGGCGCTTGGCACTTGGCTGGTGGCGGCGTTCATGTTTCGCTTCGCCTCCGTGGCATCGTTGGCGGCAGGTCTACTTGCGCCCGCTTACATGCTGTGGATCACCGGCTCCGCCGGGCTGACCGGAATCACGATCATGATGGCGATGCTGATCTTCTGGCGGCACCGCCGCAACATTCGGCAGCTGCTCGAAGGCTCGGAAAATAGGATCGGCAGCGGCACGGCACGTTAGGTGGGGCAAATCGCTCCCGCTCTGAAGGTTCGAGGCGTCCGGATAAGGTACACCCCAAGATCAGTTACGCACCGACGGGATCATGCCGAAACATTATGACCTCATCGCCATTGGTGGCGGCAGTGGTGGCCTATCGGTGGCGCAACGCGCGGCGACCCACGGCGCGCGGTGTGCGCTCGTAGAATTCGGTAGGCTAGGAGGCACCTGCGTCAACCGCGGTTGCGTGCCTAAGAAGATCATGTGGTATGGCGCATCATTGGCACACACGCTGGGCGAGGCCGCCGATTACGGCTTTGACGTGACCTCCAACGGGTTCGATTGGGCGGCGCTGGTCGCCAAGCGCGAAGACTACATCCGCGCGATCAACCGCTGGTATGACACCTATTTGGCCGATGCGGCGGTGGACAGGATCAAAGCCCGCGCGCGCTTCATCGATTTACACACCCTGGAGGTCGCGGGTGAACGCTACAGCGCCGCCCACATCGTCGTCGCCACTGGCGGCACGCCTATCGTGCCGAATGTGCCGGGCGCCAAGCATGGCATCACCTCCGATGGCTTCTTTGAACTCAAAGAACGGCCCAAGAGTGCCGCCGTGGTCGGCGCGGGCTACATCGCCGTCGAGCTGGCCGGCATGCTCAAGGCAATGGGGAGCCAAGTCAGCCTTTACTTGCGCAAGCAGCACCTGCTGCGGCCGTTCGACGCCATGCTGCGCGAGGCGCTGATGGAGGCGATGCTGGATGACGGCATCAATATCTTTCCCCGCTCACAGGTGCAAGCCGTTGAGCGTCAGCCAGACGGCATGCTCACGCTGCTATGCGATCAATGCCAGTCAATCCAGAATCTCGATGTCGTGCTGTGGGCGATCGGGCGCGCACCCAACACGGCGGAACTAGATCTGGCTGCCGTGGGCGTCGAGACCGACGCCGAAGGTTTCATCCGCACGGATGACTATCAGAACACTAACGTACAGGGGATCTATGCCATCGGCGATGTCACGGGCCGTACGCCGCTGACGCCGGTTGCGGTGGCCGCGGGACGGCGATTGGCCGATCGCCTATTCGGCGGACAGCCCGAGCGCCGACTCGAATACGAGAACATCCCCACCGTCGTGTTCAGCCATCCGCCGATCGGCACCGTTGGACTCACCGAAGACGAGGCGCGTGCCACGCACGGCGCATCGGTGAAGATCTATCAGACGCGATTCACTTCCATGTACCATGCCATGACGCGCCATAAGCTCAAGACCGCGATGAAGCTGGTGACCATCGGGCCTCAAGAGAAGATCGTCGGCTGCCATATCATCGGACCCGGCGCCGACGAAATGCTGCAAGGATTTGCCGTGGCGATCCGCATGGGTGCGACCAAGCGTGACTTCGACGACACCGTGGCCATTCACCCTACCAGCGCGGAGGAGCTTGTTACGCTGCGCTAAAGCCTCTTGCCGCCCCCACTTGGCTATTGTGGGCCGGCGGTTGAAGCACTGTATGTGCTGCCGATTTGAAGTGGACCGCGGACTCGACGAGCACACCGCCATGCCACTGTTGAACTGGGAGTGCGTGATCGAGGTGATCATTCGGAATCGGTGCAAGTAGATCAATGTTTTCCTCGACTGTTAATTTCACATCGATCCCTGCGCTACCGCGCTTTGTGTGACCGGAATCAGCGTCAACTCGACTCGGCGATTCTGCTGGCGTCCGGCTTCGGTATCGTTGCTGGCAATCGGGCGGGTCTCACCGAAACCGATGGCATCCATGCGAACTTGGTTGATCTGCTGACTGGCTAGGTACGAGGCGACGCTATTCGCACGGCGCTGTGAAAGCTGCTGGTTGTAACTCTCGGAGCCGGTACTGTCGGTGTGACCGGCGACCTCAATGGCGGTCTTGTCGTACTCCTTAAGCACCAGGGCCACCGAATTCAACACCTCGTAGAAGTTTGGCTTGATCTCATCGCGATTGACGTCGAAGGTGATGTTGCCTGGCATGTTCAGGATCAGGTTGTCTCCGACCCGGGTCACGCTGACGCCACTTCCTTCCAGGCGCTCGCGCAGTTCCATTTCCTGGCGATCCATATAATTGCCTACCGCGCCACCTGCAAGCGCGCCTATCCCGGCGCCGATCAGAATGCCCTTGCGGCGATCACGGCGGTCGTCATCACGCTGCGAGAGATAACCGGCGGCCGCGCCTGCTACCGTGCCAATGGCGGCTCCTTTAGTGGCGTTGCTGACCTTCTGCTCGCGGGTATAGGGATCGAGGGTCGTGCAGCCGCTCGCAACCAGCGCGAGCGATATGATGGCTACGGGAAGACGGTAAGACATGGGTTTGCTCCTGCGTTGGTTGACGGATCCATGGTGTGCCTAGGGGATCAGTTTACGCAGGACATACCGGTACGGCAGGATTACTTATCGGCTGTTATCAGCCATTTGACACCTTAAGTTAGGGACGCAGCGCCTCGATGACCTCGGCGGTGTTCGGGCGGATGCCGCGCCAGAGCGCGAAGGACTCAGCAGCCTGCTCGACCAGCATGCCAAACCCGTCCAGCGACTGTGCTGCGCCATGCTCTTGGCCCCAGCACACGAAGGCGGTGGGCTCTCGACTATAGAACAGGTCATAGCAACTTCCGCCCGGCTGCAAGATGTCGTCTGGAATCTCCGGCACCTCGTTGCCCACCCCCGCGGCGGTGGCATTGATGATAAGGTCGAAGCGTTCTGCACCGAATTGCCCAAGCCCGCAGCCCCCGATATAACCCAAGGCCGAGAATTCCTCTGCTAATGCCCGTGCGCGGCTCGCCGTACGGTTTGCGATCAACAAACTCGCGGGCTTGGCCGCGAGTAACGGTTCGAGGATGCCCCGAGCTGCGCCGCCCGCGCCCAGCACCAGAATGTTG
>JAPSGG010000254.1 GCA_031177845.1 Chromatiales bacterium | reverse complement strand
GTTGCCGATCTCGGCAGCCATATCATCGGCATGGCGCGCTTTCTGCTGGGGCCGATTAGAGCCGTCAATGCCGATCTGCAGACAGTCATCCTGGAGCGGCCGGTGGCGCAG
This sequence comes from Chromatiales bacterium, assembly GCA_031177845.1. GTDB lineage: Bacteria > Pseudomonadota > Gammaproteobacteria > JACCYU01 > JACCYU01 > JAPSGG01. The sequence goes on along the minus strand of JAPSGG010000254.1, from coordinate 3,694 downwards.
GGGTCCGCAGAAAAGCGGAAAGTGGCGGTGGATGATATTGCGCGGCTGATCGTTCAGTTCGAGCGCGGCTGTGCCGGAACGATCGAGGCGAATTGGGTGGCGACGGGACGCAAGATGTTGCTGAGCTTCGAAATCCAGGGGACGAAGGGAGCGCTCGCCTTCTCGCAGGAACGATTCAACGAGCTCCTCTACTACGGAGCGGGCCATCGCGGGAAAGACGGCTTTCTGCGGATTGAAGCCGGGCCCGCGCACCACCCTTATGAACTCTTTTGCGTGGCGCCGGGGCACCAGCTCGGCTTCAATGACCTGAAGACGATCGAGGTGGCGCATTTTCTCGAGGCTGTGGCGGGCGGAGCGCGGCGGGGCCCAGACTTTCGAGAGGCCTGGGAAATTCAGAAAGTGGTCGATACGGCGATCCGTTCCTCCCGCGAACGGGCGTGGCTCACGGTTACCCCTGACGGCTAGCGCTTCGATGCGTAAACGGCTTGCGGGCGGCGAGCATCTTGTCAATTCGCCGACCGTCGAGGTCGATCACTTCGAAGCACCAATTTCCCTCGATGAACTTCTCCCCTATGGTCGGAATACGTTGAAAACGGTCGAGGGCGAAGCCGGCGGCGGTGTGGAAATCGCGTTCATCCGAAAGGTTCATGCCGAGCGTATCCGCTAATTCCTCGACGGGCGTATCACCAGAAATCAGGAAGGAACCGTCATCGCGACGCACGATATAAGCTTCGGGCGGACCCTCTTCGGTACGAAACGCACCGACGATGGTTTCCAGAATGTCGGCAGATGTCACGATACCTTCGAAATGCCCGTATTCGTCAAGAACGAGCGCGACATGGACCTCGGAAGTCTTCATTAGTTCGATAACGTCGAGAGCGTCCATGGTTTCCGGAATGACGGGCGCCGTCTTTACATATTTGCGGGGCGCGAATTTGCGGCGGCGGAGATAAGCATCAAGCAGGTCCTTGGCCTGGAGAACGCCGACGACCTTGTCGGGCGAACCGTCGGTGACGATGAGCCGCGAATGCGGACTTTCCAAAATCTTGCTTCGCATCTGCCCCAGATCGTCTGCCAGGTCCACGGAGTCGACTTCGTGGCGCGGTGTCATTACGGCACGGACCGCGCGATCGCCGAGACGCATAACGCCTGCGATCATTGAGCGCTCCTCAGGCTCGATCACACCCACGCTCTCGGCCTCGGCGACAAGAGTGCGAATTTCCTCGTCGGTTACCGTTTTCGCCGACGCGTGCCGCTGCCCGAGCAGGGACAGCACGAGATTGCCAGACGCATCCAACAGCGAAACCAGCGGCCCCGAGATCCTGGCGAGAAGGGTCATCAAGGGGGCGACAGCGCAGGCAAGCGTTTCGGCGTTGCGAAGGGCGAGCTGCTTAGGAACGAGTTCGCCGATGATGAGTGAAAAATAGGTCACGAGAGAAACCACGGCAACGAAAGCCACAGGCTCGGCGAGACCCGGTGACATGCCGGCATCGACCAGCGGGCCTTCGAGGCGAACGGCAATCGTTGCACCCGATATCGCGCCAGCGAGAATGCCGACCAAGGTGATTCCGATCTGTACGGTGGAGAGAAAACGTCCAGGTTGCGAGGCGAGAGCCAAGGCGCGGCGAGCGCCGCCAACACCCCGTTCAGCCATGGATTTCAGCCGAGCGGGACGGGCATATACGATGGCGAGCTCTGAGAGAGCAAACAGGCCGTTTGTAAGCAGAAGTATCAGTAGCAGAACAATTTCGAGCATGGGCAAGAAGCCTATGGCATTTGGCCGGACCTGGCATCGCAGGGGTTGATGCGGCGTGCGCCGCTCCGCTTTGACAGGAATCAAAAACAACGCGACGATGCGGCCAAGGTTGCGGTTGGAAAACAGCCGCAGCGCATTCTAGAGCGGGAGAACAATAATGACGAGCGATCTCAGCATGCTGGTGTGGAGCGCGGTTCTGACGGTGGTGTTGTTCGTTCCCTATATTGTGGCGCGCTTCGTCTATTGGGGAATTGCCGATACCGTCGGCTACCCCGAGGCGCCGCCAGCATTGCCACGCTGGGCGGAACGCGCGAAGCGGGCGCATGTCAATATGGCCGAAAATCTTGCGCCTTTCGCCGCTCTTGTTCTCGTTGCGCATGTGACGCAATCGGCGAACGCGACCACGGCGATGGGTGCGACGATCTTTTTCTGGGCAAGATTGATACATGCAATCGTCTTGATAGCCGGCATGCCATGGGTGAGGACCATTGCATTTGTGGTGAGCATCATCGGCGAAATCCTGATCCTGTCGCAGATCTTGTAGCTGACAGATGCGACATGGCGTCGGCAGGTCTTTCGGTGCTAAGGTCCGCAGCCACAATGCCTCTATGAGCGGTTGAGGGGTTTATGCCGGGCGAAGGCGAACAGCGATCGGGTGCACGCCGCTTGGTTCTCATCACAGGCGCGTCGGGAGGCATCGGGGAGGCCTTTGCGCACCGGGTTGCGGAAGACAATTGCGACCTCGTTCTGGTGGCGCGCAAAGAGGACGAACTCAACCGCGTGCGCGGTCTTATCTCCGCAAGATCTGCTAAACAACTCATCAGCGTCATAGGGCTCGACCTGTCGCGACAAGATGCCGTCGCGAAGCTTTCGGAGGAGCTCGCACAGCGGAACTTGTCGCCCGACGTGCTGATCAACAATGCCGGGTATGGTGCCTATGGGCCCACAGCGGAATTGCCGCTCGACGAGCAGCTGGGCATCATAGACGTGAATGTGAGGGCGTTGACGGAGCTTTTGCTGCGATTGCTGCCGGCCATGGTGGCGCGAAAGAGCGGCGGCATCATCAATGTGGCGTCAACCGCTGCTTTCATGCCTGGTCCCTATATGAGCCTTTACTATGCGAGCAAGGCGTTCGTGTTGTCGCTGTCGGAGTCGTTGGCAGCAGAACTTGCTGGCACGGGAGTGACAGTGACGGTTCTGTGCCCGGGACCGGTGCCCACGGGATTCCAGGAAAGAGCACAGATGCGAAGCATGAGGTTCATGCGATATTTGTCGTCGCTCTCCGCTCATGACGTAGCGCTCGCCGGGTGGGAAGGTTTCAAGCAGCACCGGCGCATAGTCGTTCCCGGAGCGCTGAACAAAGCCACTGTTTATGCCGGGCGCTATGTGCCGCATTGGCTGATGCTACCGACGTTGCGATACCTGCAGACTCCGCCGAACAGCCGCAGGTCATAGAGCCGCCCACCCCTCTCATTTTGCAAACTGACATTTTGCAGATTGCGAATGCTGCCAGGCCAGCGGCCGATTTGCATCAATTACTGGGTGCACGAGGAGGTGCCACCGCTATAGGTTGAATGGCACGGGACTTGCTCACTCCCTTCACAGCTGAGATCGGGTATTGCGTACTCAGCCAAGAATGAGGGAGCGGGCTTTCCTGTACGAGGGCTTGCTCCCTCACTGCTTCCGGAAGGAACCGGCGCCAAAGTGGTGGAGCAGAGGTCCCCCGAACTCTTGTACACCATTGCTCACCAACGTCCCGTCTGCCTTTGATCATTGACCCATTTGAGCCGAGTGCTGTCCAGTTAAATGTGCTAATGTTCACCACTGTCCCCACTTCCGAGTGGGGAAAGGAGTGGGAAACATGACGCGGCCAATTGGAAAACTCTCTGTTGCTGCTGCCGACAGGCGAAAGAACCCTGGCCGCTTGTCGGATGGGGG
>JAPSGG010000035.1 GCA_031177845.1 Chromatiales bacterium | reverse complement strand
GATCCACGATTCGAGGCCCTGCTCGGCTTTCTCGGCAATCGGCTGCCGGACCGGGAGGCGCGCGTAGCGGAGTTCTTCTTCAAGCCGGCGCGCCACCTGCCAGAGCGGGAATTTGTACTAGGCGGCAGCGGCTGGGAGCCGCACGTGATCGGATTGCCGAACGTGCGCCACCTCGGGCACGTCGGCAGTCGCGATCACAATGCCTTTAACCGCACGCCGCGCGCCGTGATCAACATCAATCGCGAGAGCATGGCCCGCATCGGATTTTCCCCACCCACGCGGGTGTTCGAGGCGGCCGGCGCCGGCGCGTGCCTGATCACCGACGCATGGCTGGGCCTAGATGAGTTCCTGGAGCCCGGCAGCGAGGTGCTGGTCGCGCAAAACGGCGAGGACGTCGCCGACCTGATCATGACCCTCTCCGCCGAACGCGCACGGGAGATTGGCGCGGCGGCGCTGAGGCGGGTGTGCGCCGAACATACCTACGCGCACCGCGCCCGGCAAGTCGAGCAGGTACTGCTCGCGTCGAAGGCAGCGATCGCGTATGCCTAGCATCCTGCCCTATGAATGGGTTGAATTGAGGAGAATATGAGTTCAAAAGACAAAGAGTTTCCCCCGCAGCACCAGAATCATCAGCCCGGTGTGGAAGCGGAGATGGAGCCGAAGCCCAGCAGCGAAGGTTATCGCGGTTGCAGAAGATTGGAAGGCAAGGTCGCGCTCATTACCGGTGGGGACAGCGGAATCGGGCGCGCGGTCGCCATCGCTTTCGCGAAGGAAGGCGCGGATGTGGCCATCGCCTACCTCGAAGAGCACGAGGATGCAGAGGAGACGCGCCGGCAGGTCGAGGGACAAGGCCGCCGGTGCGTGGCGATCGCCGGCGACGTGGCGGACGAGTCCTTCTGCCAGCAGGCAGTGCAAAAGACCATTGACGAGCTAGGCCACCTCGACATCCTGGTCAATAACGCCGCCGAGCAGCATCCGAAGAAGAAGCTCTCGGACATCAGCGCCGAGCAGCTCGAGCGTACGTTCAAGACCAATATCTTCTCGTTTTTCTACATGGCCAAGGCGGCCCTCCCGCACCTGCATGAGGGCAGCGCCATCATCAACACGACCTCGGTGAATGCTTACCTCGGCAATGCCACGCTCATGGACTATTCCGCCACCAAGGGCGCGATCGTGAGCTTCACGCGCTCGCTCGCCAAGAATCTGGTTGGCGACGGGATCCGCGTCAACGCGGTGGCACCGGGGCCAATCTGGACGCCGCTGATTCCGGCTACCTTTGGCGGCGAAGAGGTCGCGCACTTCGGCGAATACACACCCATGAAGCGCGCCGGTCAGCCGGACGAGGTTGCGCCCAGCTACGTGTTTCTGGCGAGCCAAGACGCATCCTATATCACCGGCCAGGTGTTGCACCCCAACGGCGGCACGGTCGTCAACGGATGAACACAGAGTTCTCACAGTTGCCGGAAAAGCCCTGCGATCAGCTGCGCATCGTCATCCTCGGGCTGTCAATCACCTCCTCCTGGGGCAATGGCCACGCGACCACATATCGCGCGCTGGTCAAGGCGCTCGCCGCGCGCGGTCACGACGTGCTTTTCCTGGAGCGCGATGTACCCTGGTATGCAACGCAGCGCGATTTGCCCGATCCGCCCTTCGGGAGGACCTGTCTATATGCGAGCCTAGACGAACTCAAGGATCGCTTCCGCGATGCGATTCGGCAAGCGGGCCTGGTGATCGTGGGTTCGTACGTGCTCAACGGCGTAGAGGTCGGCGAATGGGTGATCGATCAGGCTGAAGGCGTCACGGCATTCTATGACATCGATACGCCCGTGACACTGGCCAAGCTGACGCAGCAGGATTATGAGTATCTCTCGCCGGCATTGATCCCGTGCTACGACTTGTATTTATCCTTCACGGGCGGCCCCTTATTGAAGCGGCTGCAGCGCGAATATCATGCGCGCCGCCCGCGCGCGCTTTATTGCAGCGTCGATCCCGATCTCTACTATCCCGAACAGGAAGAGGGTGAATACGACCTCGGCTATCTTGGCACCTACAGCGATGACCGGCAGTTGCCGCTGAATCGCTTGCTATTGGAATCTGCACGGCGCTGGCCCCAGGGCCGCTTTGTGGTCGCCGGCCCGCAGTACCCGGCGACTGTGGAGTGGCCGCGCAACGTGCGGCGCATCGAGCACCTGCCACCCGGCAAGCACCGGCGGTTCTATAACGCCCAGCGATTTACATTAAATGTAACTCGCGCGCCGATGGTGACGGCCGGTTACTCACCTAGCGTCCGTCTATTCGAAGCGGCTGCCTGTGGGGTGCCCGTGATCACCGATGCCTGGCGCGGACTCGATGAATTCTTCACGCCGGGCGACGAGATCTTCGTATGCCATTCGGCAGACAATGCGTTGCAGTACCTGACCGAGATGCCGGAGCCTGAGCGACGGCGGGTTGGCGAGCACGCGCTTCAACGCGTGTTATCCGCGCACACCGCCGCGCACCGGGCGGCGACGCTGGAGAGCTATTTCGACGAGGTCGCGGGCGCGGGCGCAAGATCGTCCGCACGCGCAGTTGAGTAACCAATAAGATATCGCTCTATCTAAGTCCATTCGGAGGTGGAGTCTGCTTGGCACAGAACATGCGGGTCGATTTTACGATTGTGAGCATGCGATACGGAGCAGGCTATGACGCAAGAATCCAAGACGACTATCGATCATGATGAGATCCGCGCCTGGGTCGAGGCGCGCGATGGCGTGCCTGCCACGGTGGCCCGCACGGCTGAAGACGAGGACGCCGGCATCCTGCGAATCCTGTTTCAGGAGCAGGATAGTGGAGAGTCGCTGAAAGAAATCTCTTGGGACGATTTCTTCGAAAAGTTCGAAGAAGAGAACCTCGCTTTCTTGTATCAGGATGAGACCAAGGAGGGCGGAACCAGCCGCTTCTTCAAGTTCGTAGCGCGCGATTGAGCGTGCGCTCGCCACGCGCACCGCGGGGCAGGGACAACGCTTCACAGACAGCGGTATCGTGTGGCGCACTCACCACCGGAATTGGTGGCATAAATCTGTTATGCGCGGTGCTTATTGCTCGCGCATGCTTTGCGCCGCCCGGTCGATAATCGCAGGAAAATCGCCCTTGGCCACCCTTCCCCACTTGCCGTGGCCCGGAAAGACCCACTCAACCTCTCCACAGACCTTGAGCTTGTCCACGGACTCGATCTGCTTCTCCCAGGAGTACCAGCAGGCATCCCTGAACGATCCGAACCGATTAAGGTTCGGCAGCCATGCGAGATGATCGCCGGTGAAAAGATATCTATCATTCCATAAAAGCATCAGGTGTCCGCGCGTATGTCCGGGCGTAAACAGGATGCGCCCGCTGCCGATCACGTGATCTGACTCCCCTTCCAGGATAATCTCGGCATCGTTCTGCGCTTGCGCCTCAAGGCGGTGGATGATGCGCTTGGCATTGAATCGCCGCGCGTAGCGATGCGCGTCGGCCACGTCGTCCGAGTGCGTGAGAAAGATATATTCGATCCCGCCCAGGGCTGTGAACTTGTCGACCAGTGGCGAAACGAATCGGGGCGAATCAATCAACCAATTCCCGCCGGAGGATTGAATGAAGTAACTATGCGCGCCCCAGGACTTTCGGTGATTAAAGCCATTGAGGTAGATCGAGGGCGCCATCTCGAGCGGAAAGGAATCGACGGCCGCGCGCAGATCGCGCTTCTCCCGAGTTCCGATCGACCCGACCGGACACGCAAGCAGGGCTTGCTGTGCCGCGAGCTCGTCCGACGCTGATTGCGGTTGCCGTTTTACGAATGCATGTGTTCCCGTGTCGCCGAAAACGTCAGGCGCATAATGCCGGCTCACGCCACAGTTGATGCAGGTGGAATCGACGAAGAAATTGCCCGTTGCGTTCTCCTTCAACGCCTGCTTCGGATTTGCCATGGCTTCGAAAGTCTGGAATACGCAGAAGCCCAGCTGGTCTCATCCACGGTTTCCTCGGGCGTTTCAGCCGGACCCGTGAAAGCCGGCTGAGAACTCATGCCTGAACTCTGAGGGGATAAACAGGTAGTCCGTTTGTCTGAGATCGCCGTGAGTCTCGATCGTATCGAGTGGCTTCGGTTGACCATCGCGCTGAATACGAAAGATTTCATAGTCCGCATCGGAAAGAATGCCCAATGTCTCATCGGTTCTGGAACGGCGGAGCTTGCCGTTTTCAGAGACCTCGTCGTAGACCGGCAAGATCTCACATAGTACGAAAGGACGCTTTTTCTTCAGGATATCGCGACACCCTGCCAGCACCTCCCGCTCTGCGCCCTCGACGTCGATCTTGAGAATGCTGATGGTCTCAATATCGAAATCAGCGACCAACCGGTCACCGCTGAAACAGGGCACATAGCGGCAAAAGCCGTAGTAGTCCTCGCCCCGATTCTGCGGTGTGATGCTGGCCTCGCGGTCATACTCATCGCGCAGGAAGAGTTGGCTGACCGTATCGCTGTCTGACAGCCCGACAGGAATCACTTGGGCGTTGGATATCTCGTTCACTCTGATCAGCTGCTCGACATAGCCGGCACACATCGGATTGGGCTCAAAGCCGTAATACTGCCTGCCGCGGTCATGCGTGAAAACCTTAATTAGTGTCTGGCCTAGATTGACCCCCACATCCATGAAGCAACCGACCTTCAACGGCAGTAGCATCTTAATCGCATGGCTGATCCACGGTTCATGCTGCCCAAGATTGGCGATCCCTACACCGCCTATGATCGGAATCTTGATGGCTCGCCCATTGGTCCGCCGCTTAGCGTGGAGATTCAAATGGCTCAACAACCCCATCTTGTGCAACGCCCCGTAAGCGGCTCGCTTGTCGAATCTCTTGTGCATGGATAAAAGACCTCCTGGGAAAAGATGCGATAGCGGTTTTACATGCTTCCGATGCCGTGACCTAGCCCTCTATTTTAGCCCCATAGTGGGCGGGAGTTCGCCCTTTAGGAGGACTGGAAGACAAAAAAGAAGCGTCTCACAGAAGATCATTCATTGGGATATTGAAGGAAGCAGCGGCGGCGGCCAGGACTGCGGAGCTGCGCCGTAAACACGGCATGTCGGAAGCGACCGTCTACAACTGCAGGTGACGTGGGCATGAAGATCTCCTAGGACCGGAGATTACGAGCGCTTGAGCAGGAGAACATCCGGCTGAAGAAGCGATTTCCGAGGCTGGGCGGGATCGAGGCGATAGCTCGAGGATCGACTAAACCGAATATGGTAAGCCCGCAGGCCAAGCCGAAACGATGACGGTATTGATGACGCGGCGCTGTTTCTGACGCGTGCTTGCGGGCCAGTGCGGATATCTCGGCCTTTGTGTTGCCGTCAGTACAGGCGGGTGGACTGCGGCAGCTTACGCGCGGAGCATCGAAACCGACAATCTAGCACACAGATTATCAACCGCAGACTCTACTTCCTTACGGTGCCAAGCTCGGGAGCAGGTCAGCTCGGATCCAGACAAACCACTTACGCGTCACGATGGGCGACGGTGTGTTGGAGGATAAGAGTGGTCAGATGATCAGGCGCTTCTTCAAAGGGTGGCGGACCCATGAGCGGGCTGCGGGCGACTAATAATGGACCTTACGTCTTCTTGCGCGGGTGGTAGTGAGTCTGCGTGAACTTCTATCTGTATTTTGTTGCTTCTCTGCTCTTTATCGGTGAACCATACCAGGATGTCATAGTAGTTGCGGATGTTCTGCACGTACTTTACCGGCTCATATCCGCGAGCATGTCCGAAGCGGGTCTGCTTGTACCAGTTCGGCTGAGCAAGAAGAGGTAATCGCTGCTTGACCTCGAACCACTTGTCAGGATTGCCACCCAGTTTCTGAGTAAGTATGCGCGCATCCTCAAGATGGCCGAAGCCCACGTTATACGCTGCCAGGGCCATCCACGTGCGATCTGGCTCCGCGATGCGCTCTGGTATTCTTTGTTTGACAATTGTTAAGTATTTTGCGCCGCCACTGATACTTTGTTTAGGATCCAGCCGGTTCTTTATGCCGACTTCCCGCGCCGTGCTTAAGGTGAGCATCATCAGACCGCGTACACCAGTCGGCGACACCGCGGCTGGATTCCATAGCGACTCCTGATAGCTGACCGCGGCGAGCAGACGCCAGTCAATGCCGAATTCTACGGCGGCCTTTTCAAACCAGGGCCGGTGTTTGTGCAGGCGTTCCGTCATATGCCGCATGAAAGTCCGTACACTCACGTAGTCCAGTTCCCGGGTATGTTCGTAGTACCGGGCCGTAATCTGCTTGAGTATGCCGTTGCGATTGATTTCCTCGAAGAACGCCACTGCCTGGTTATATAGGCTGTCATCAGCGGTTTTAGAAAATGCCCACGCCAGTTGCTGTGGTTCGGCAAGATCAAATGCGACCCCAAGTTCTGGATAGAATATTTGCTTTAGGGCCACCATATTTGAGTTGACGATGGTGTAATCTATAACGCCTTGATGAAGGAGATCGATAAGTTCGGCACTTGATTTGCGCTTATGCGCCACCCAGTTGATATCCGGGTACTGCTGCTTCAGTTCCTCCAGCCTGTCGGTGTGACTGCTGCCGGCAGTCACCTCGATTTGCGTCCCCACAATGTCTGTGATCGTGGTTGGCCGCTTATCGCCTAAACGATAAAGCACCTGCTGCCTGATCTCCTGATACACTGGACCGAATCTGAATTGTTCAGTGCGCGCGGGGGTTATGGCAAATCCCGCCGCCAAGTCTGCTTCGCCACGCGCCACCATTGAAAAAGCGGTCGGGAGATCACTTGGCGTCACGATCCTTAGGTCGACGCTCAAGAAGTCCGCAAATGCGCGCGCCAAATCGTATTCAAAACCGGCTGGTCCAAACGGCCCTTGATAATAAGTCGTGCGGTCATTGCGGGTAGAGACGACCAGCTCGCCTCGTGCCAAGACCCGCTCCAAGGTGGTCTCGGCGTGCGCGACCGTGCATGATGAGAGCATCGCAGCCAGGCTCAAGAACAACATGCCGAGATGCTTCTTGAAGTTACGATCTATGGTCGCGTGTCTACTCATCCAAGTAACGCCTGAAGAGCCGTGGGCGAACCTCAATGCTTGATTTATGGTATTTTTGTTTAGAGAAGGATTTCTGTGATCCGCGTCGCAAGCGGACTCGAGTGAGGAGCAGCTAACCGAGTTCGGCTCGACATACTGAACGTGGTGACGACAAGGCAGGCTTCATGGGCCGGGCCAGCACAGGCAAAGCAGTAGCCTGGATGGTGACGCCCGAGTACACAAGGTTTTTGCGGAGAGGTGCCGGAGCGGTCGAACGGGGCGGTCTCGAAAACCGTTGTACCCTTATGGGTACCGTGGGTTCGAATCCCACCCTCTCCGCCATTATCTGCTATCAAGTGCCTGATTTTTAAAAAATTTAATATCTAATTGTTGACGTAGGTCTTACCTCTGGTCTTACTCCTTATCCAGACTCAAGACCTGAAGTAGTAACGCCTGGGTCATCTGAAGAACAGGACGTAACGTACGTTTGCTCGAAAGCGAACCAGCGGCGAGAGACAACGAATCCTCAATCCTAAACACTGGGCGGCTTTCCCTCATTCCTTATCGGCCAATATCTAATGCGCATTGCCCCCGCTAGATATGCATTGTCCCGTCTGTAAGCTGCCCTTATCTTCACCGCGGACGCTTAGAGGCGGATCCACAGATTACGCCTGCCCGATGTGCGGCCCGTTCACACTTGCAGGTTCAGCAGAAGCGAGCGACATGGTCAAACAGGCATCAACGCTGCAGAGAGCATTGCTGAGCCACGCTATACGCAAGATGCAACATGACAATGAGGTACCTAAGCTCACCAGTTACACCATAGAGCACATTTTGCAGAACACAGCTCTGCCTAAACCTTTCGACCAAGCTGACAACCTCATCCAATGGCTGGGAGACCACCTAGAAGCGGCCGGGAATTATAAGAGAATTGGCGACATCCCACATCGCGCGATAATCGGCGCGGCCTCAAGTGACAACTACTCTTTCGTCGTGCGCAATCTGGTAAACGAAGGGCTGCTAAGCGAAAAAACGCAACCTACCACCGATCCTTCGCCGACTACATTGACGTTCAAGGGCTGGAAACGATACTACGAGCTACAACGAGGGCGAAGCGAAAGTCGGACTGCCTTTATGGCTATGAAGTTCCACGACCGGGAACTAGACAACGTGTTTCGAGAGATTTTCCGCCCGGCTGTTAGAGCTACCGGCTTTGAGCTCATGCTGCTCACAGACAGGCCGAAGGCTGGGCTTATTGATGATCGGTTGCGAGTAGAGATTCGAAAAGCTCTATTTCTGATAGCTGACCTCTCTCATGCGAATCCCGGTGCTTACTGGGAGGCTGGATACGCTGAGGGATTAGGAAAGCCTGTAATCTATACTTGCAAAAAAGAGGTATTTGACGACGAAAGTCGCAAACCACATTTTGATACTAACCACCATCTCACGATCATCTGGGATTCTGGCAATCTCGATAAAGCCGCAGAGGATCTTAAGGCCACGATTCGGGCTACGCTTCCCGATGAAGCCAAGTTGAGGGACTGACCAGTTAGCTCGAAAGCTAAGACTTGCCCGAAGTGCGGCGCTCCCGTGGTTAAACCTACCAACTGGCGTGCCGTATCTACCGCATTCATTGTGTTAGGCACCCTCATGGCGGGATTATTCTTTTTCGAAGAAATGACCAGGGAACGGGGGAATGATTCCTCAAATAATGCTCCAGCGAAAATTAGGGCAAGAGCGTTACGCTGGATACACGATTATTACACCGATCCCTCGCCATGAGCGTATGAGAAGCCAAAAGTAAAAGAGGCAGATCAAAAAAAGGCCGGCGACTCGATGTCGCCGGCCTTGATCGGACCACCACGATCAATCCCTTGCTTCAGACAACCAACCGTTCAGCTTATCGGATGTAGCCCACCACGAAGTTGCCATGAGGCATATGCCACCCCTCGCTCTCCTTTGAGTACACCTTGACAACCTCATCCGTGGAGGTATCGATCTTCGCCA
>JAPSGG010000253.1 GCA_031177845.1 Chromatiales bacterium | reverse complement strand
TCGGCGACTCGATTCCATGCAGTTCCACTAAAGGCTGGGTTGGGCACGCGCTAGGCGCGGCAGGCATCACTGAGGCATTGATCACCTGTCTCTGCATCGAGCACAGGTTTATGCTGGCGACGCTCAATCTCCGGCAGCCCGACCCACGGTTGGCCGCGAATATCCTGCGGGTACGCGCTCGCAAACCGTGAGCGTGGCGATGAGCAACTCCTTCGGCTTCGGCGGCTCGAACTGCAGCCTGCTTTTAGGGCGGCTGGATTGATCGCGCTCAACGTCGAGGCAGTGAGCTTGGTGAAGCCCGGCCTCGATGGCTGGCGCGAGAGTGAGCCGGTGCTGCGCGGGGAGCGGCCTTACGAGCCGGAGCCGCTTGCGCCCTTCGTCTCCCAACTGCTGCCGCGAAATGAGCGCCGGCGCGCCACCGGTGCCATCAAACTGGCCCTGCGCGCGGGCGATGAGATCCTGCGGCAACGTCCACTGGATTTCACAAGAGTTTGTTCGGTGTTTGCGTCCTCGGCAGGCGATGGCGAGATCATCGGCAGCATCTGTTTGGCGTTAGCCCAGCCGGAGCGGGCGGTTTCGCCAACGCAGTTCCATAATTCGGTGCACAATGGTCCGGTCGGGTACTGGGCGATTGCTACGCAATGTCGGATGTCCTCGGTGAGCCTGACCGCGCACGACGGGAGTTTCTCTGTCGGTTTGCTAGAGGCGGCGACCATCGCAATTGTTGAGGGTGCGGGCGTGCTGCTTGTCGTTTACGATCATCCGCCGCCAGCGCCTATCTCGGAGGTGCGTTGTCTATGTGCGCCGTTCGCCGCTGCTATGCTGATGAACCCGCGGTCTTCCGATGCCAGCATGGGGACAATGAATATTGAGATCGTGCATGCGAAACGGGAAGGCCTGGCGAGTGACGATGAACTCGAGCGCCTCCACGTCGGTAATCCCGCCGCGCGCGCTGCCCCTACTTGTGGCCATCGCCCGGCGAGAGTCTCGCAGAATCGTCTTGCCATATCTGCAAGACTGCCAGCTCGCGATCAGTGTCCAAACGACTGGTAAGCAACCCGGATGAAGCGCGCGTTGGTGACTGGCGGCATGCACGCCTAGCAAAGTCCAGGGCAACCGCGCAAGTTGCAAATGTAAAGTAATCTGTCACAATTGCCGCACAAGTGGTTGGCGGCAAAATCGATACTGGGTGAGCGCCCTGCACAATCCTGCGGAGAAACCTCCTTTCGAATTGAAGGGGCGCATGACCAGCCTCGCGGTCATGCGCCTGTTCAGTGACGATCTGACGGCCATCGACGCCCGGCTGCGCAGCCAGATCAACCGGGCGCCGTCGATGTTTCGCGGCGCGCCGCTCGCAATCGACGTGGGCGCTCTGGAATCAACCAAGCTGGACCTGGCGGGGCTAGTCGATGTCTTGCGCAAGCAGGGGGTGGTGCCGGTTGCGATCCGTGGCGGCGACGATGCCATGCGCACTAGCGCCGTGGATCTGAATCTCGGTGTGCTGAAATGGGCGGAGACAACCGTGGCCCAAGCGCAGGGCGCAAATGAAGAGCCGGCGGACTCCACGCAATATCCTCCCACAGGGAAGTCCGCGCCGTCATCGCCGCCCCCGAGCTCTAAAACTCCTACCACGCTGATCACGCAGCCGGTGCGTTCCGGACAACACATCTACGCGCGCGGCGGCGATCTGCTGATCCTGGGGCAGGTGAGCGCCGGAGCGGAGGTGATCGCCGATGGACATATCCACATCTACGGCAAGCTCCACGGCCGCGCCCTGGCCGGCGCGCAGGGGGATGAACAGGCACGCATCTTCGTGCAGAGCCTGGAAGCCGAATTGATCGCGGTGGCCGGCGTTTACCGGGTGAGCGAGGAACTCGACGAGCGCCTGCGCGGCTGCGCAGTGCAGGTTTATCTACACGACGAGCACCTGGTCCTGGAGCCGCTGTAACGGAGGCAGTAGCGGCAGTAAGAACTAGTGCGGTGTTCTAGGGGTAAATTCTTCCGCCTTGGCGAATAGACACAAGCTCCCTCTCCCTCGCAGGAGAGGGAATAACAACAATGCGGTATGACGAATGTGGGGCAAATCGTGCGTTCTGTAAGAGATCAACCGGGCCGCATCTGCGGCCCACAACCAGTGGGAGATGGCCTTGGGTAAGATTATCGTCTCAACTTCCGGCAAAGGAGGGGTCGGCAAGACCACCACCAGCGCCGCATTCGCCACCGGCCTTGCGCTGCGTGGCCATAAAACCGCTGTGATCGATTTCGACGTGGGCCTGCGCAACCTGGACCTGGTGATGGGTTGCGAGCGGCGGGTAGTGTACGATCTGATCAACGTGATCAACAAAGAGGCCACGTTGCGCCAGGCGTTGATCAAGGACAAGCGGGTTGAAAATCTTTCGGTGCTCGCCGCAAGCCAGACCCGCGACAAGGAGGCGCTCACCATGGAGGGCGTGGAACGGGTGCTGAATGAGTTACAGGACTCATTCGATTATATCGTCTGCGATTCGCCGGCCGGCATCGAGAAGGGCGCATCGCTCGCCATGTATTTCGCCGACGAGGCGCTGATCGTCACCAACCCCGAGGTCTCCTCGGTGCGCGATTCCGACCGCGTACTGGGCCTTTTGGCCAGCAAGACGAAACGTGCGGCCAACGGCGGTGCGCCCGTCAACGAGCATCTAGTGCTCACGCGTTATTCGCCTGCGCGCGTCAAGGCCGGGCAGATGCTCAAGGTCGAAGACGTGCAGGAGATTCTCGCGATCCCATTATTAGGCGTGATCCCCGAATCGCCCACGGTACTGACCTGCTCCAACCAGGGCGTGCCGGTGATCTTGGAGAAGAACAGCGATGCGGGCCAGGCATACGCCGATCTGGTGGATCGCTTCCTGGGCGAGGAGCGCGAACACCGTTTCATTCAGGAGAAGAAGTGGACCGGTCTTGGCCTGTTCGGCCGTGTGTTCGGGGGAGCCAAGGCATGATGCGTTTCCTCGATTTCTTCCGTTCATCTCCAAAAGAGGCCGCCACCGCGCCCGTCGCGAAAGAACGGCTGCAGGTGATCGTGGCCCATCAGCGGCGGCAGAAGAACGCGCCGCAGTACCTGCCGCGTTTGCAGCAGGACATTCTGAAGGTTATCCGCCGCTACGCGAAGGTCGCGGACGATGCCGTCGATATTCAGGTCGAGCGCTCTAACGGCTACGAGGTGCTGGAGCTGAACATCACCCTGCCGGACGAGGGCGTACACCTGCCGGTGCAGCGGCAGCGGAGGAGGAGGTAGCGGTCGACTTGTAGCAACTAATTGGGGATTGCTGGTGAGTCCCGGAATGACCACGCCGCGCTTGGCTCGGCGGCAAACGAGGCGGTAATGCAACGTCGCTAGGATTTGGGCGCGGCGTTAGATTCGGGATGAAGCAGTGAGCTGGCGGCGTCGGCTGGCAGATGGTATTGAATGCCGAGGTCTGGGCGCGCCAAGATAAGATCAGGTGCGCGTGCCGTGACTTCGAATAACAGTTCCCTACTATTCCCCAGCTCGACGTTCGCCTGAGCCTGCGACGGCTGTTCCTCATACGCGGCCACGCGCAGCGCCTGTGCATCGCGCCACGCGATGAGCAACGCTTCGATCTCGGTCTCGGTCAGCACACGCGGCGGTTCCTGCCGCCATGAGCCGCCTTCTTTCTGTTCAAGGGTCACCTGCGGAAGCTTTAGCGCCGTAATGTCCACGCCCTGCGGCAGCAATCTCGGGGTTACATAAGTGGCCGCATCGGCGGTTTCCAATTCGTAGAGATCATCGCTAATCAGATAGACAGTGTCTTCGACCAAGA
>JAPSGG010000408.1 GCA_031177845.1 Chromatiales bacterium | reverse complement strand
GGCTTTGGTGAAAAGCAAATTTAGATTCTAGATCGTATATCTGCTGATCGCCCCAGCGACGTCCGCTGCTTGACGGTTGGCAGCCACATCATGTACGCGGAATATCTTTACACCCGCCATGACCCCCAACGCTGTGGTTGCACAGGTGGCGGGCACCAGTTCTGCTGGAACTTGCACGTTGAGTAAAGAGCCCATAAAGCGCTTGCGACTGGCTCCCAGCAGGATCGGGTAACCCGGCGCAACGAATCTTGCAAGGTTCGCCATTAAGATCAGGTTGTGCTCGCGGGTCTTCCCGAACCCGATCCCCGGATCCAGAATGATCTTTTCTCTCGACACGCCGGCGACCTCCGCCGCCTGCGCCCGACCCTTCAAATAAACCTCGATTTCGCCGACCACATCGGCATATCGCGGATCATCCTGCATGGTCTGCGGCGTGCCCTGCATATGCATCAGTACGATTGGGACACCTCCCCGGGCTGCTAGCGGGAGCATCCGCGAGTCCTCTCGGCCAGCGGAGATATCATTGATCATGCCCGCGCCGGCGGCCAGCGCCGCTTCGGCGACTTCGCTCGACGTGGTATCGATGCTAATGGTCACGTTCTCCGGCAGTCTCTGTCGCAAATGCCCGATGACCGCGAGCACTCGACGCTTCTGTTCGTCGGCATCGATACGGGTCGAGCCGGGCCTAGTAGATTCGCCGCCTACGTCGATGATGTCCGCGCCCTGCTCGGCCATTGCCAGACCATGCGCCGTAGCCTGCTCGACATCCGCATAACGCCCGCCGTCCGAAAAGCTGTCCGGCGTGACGTTCAGGATACCCATGATCAAGGGTCTGTTAGAATCGATAGATAATTTCATGACCTACAAAACTCGATGGACTTGATTGACGTCTAACCATCACAGCTCCAGATACCACAGGATTGCGTTCAGTGTCGCCAGATGTCAAACCCAGATACCGCCCCCAGATGACGAATGCCGGGCTTGACCCGGTGCGGCCCGTTGTGGCAATCGACGAGTACGGCCAGGCACGCGAATTCGAGGTCGCCGGCGAATCGCCGTTGACCCTATACGTGGACAAACGCGAGATCGTCACCCTGATGACACTGGGCACCTATCCTGAGGCGCTGGCCATCGGCTATCTCCGAAATCAGCGCCTCGTTGACAATCTGTACGAGATCGTTTCCGTACAGGTGGACTGGGAGACGGAGGCTGTTGCAGTGCAGACGCGCAGCGGCATCAAAGGCATGGAGGAAAAGCTCGCGAGCCGCACCGTGACCACCGGCTGCGGGCAAGGGACGGTCTTCGGCGGCATCATGGAGGAGCTCGATAGAATCAAGCTCCCTCAACGCAAGCTCAAGCAGTCCATGGTCTATGATCTGCTGATGGCGCTCACCGCGTACAACGATGTCTACAAGCGCGCGGGCGCGGTGCACGGTTGCGCCCTGTGCTCAGAAACCGAGATCCTCAAGTTTGTTGAGGATGTCGGCCGGCATAATGCGGTA
>JAPSGG010000252.1 GCA_031177845.1 Chromatiales bacterium | reverse complement strand
CCCAAGGATGCGAACAAACGTCTGGCGTGGTTTTGCCACCCTCCAGAGATTTTTGTCAAGTGTATCCGGAAAGTCTTCGGACACGATCACCGCCGCGGCATTACTGACTGCGACCGATTCTTGATAACTCGATTTCTCCGCGAAAGTGATGTCACCGCGGCCTGCCGTCTCCAGACTGCCAACGCCGACGATGACCGTGTCGGGATCGCCCGAGATAGTCCCCCCAAACCGATCGCGCAATTCGCGCAAGCTCAGCTTCATACTCATGTCTCGTGCATAAGGTATTGAGTTTAGACATATGACACCCGGGACTATACGCCGTCTTGCCATGTTGTCCAAAACATCGGCAGGCGCCCTGGCGCCCACGCAAAGCTTATCATTGGTGCGCTGAGATTGCCGTGCGCGGTTTTGCTGGCGATGGGTGCAGCGGAAGGCAAGGGGCTGCCGACATCCGGCCAGGACCTCTTGGTGCCGCCGATGGTCCGCCGGGTCCGGCTAGTCGGGATTTTGCTACCAGCAAGTGGCGCGACGATTTACAGTGTGAGCGTCTTAATACCAGATACGGCCAGGATTCGCAAAGATCTACGGCCAAGCATGATTGAACGTAGAAAGCGAGAAAAGCGCTACTGGAGATCGAGGCCTGCGTATCCCTTTCTCGATGACGCCGGCAAGTGCATCAGCAGTCATAGGCGCATAGTGGTCGACCGGCGCGTTAGCAACTCTGTGCGAAAACAAGCGCCGCAGCCTAGGCAAATAAGGCTGCATCTTTTCTTTAAGTAAAAGGTCAAGGAGATATCGCCCGACATGGCAACAGCGCTGTCAATGGGTCGACAGGCGAACTGCGACATCGAGGTACCCGCTAGCCAAGCGTCGCGTCAACATGCGCGCGTTGAGCACCTGGATGGCGGCTTTGTGCCGACCGATCATAGCACTAACGGCACCTATATCCGATTCAATGGCGGGCGGCGGCCCATCTGCACAAGGATCGAATGGCAATCGAAGGAAGTGGTACGAGCCTCAATAAGCTCATCCGTGACCGCGAGCGCAACCTGATTCACTTCTGGTGTAGCCCGGCCTTGCCCATCGAGGGCTGATAACCTCCACTTCGCCGGCCCCAGTGCCTGGGGTTAAAAGCGGCGTGTGCTTTATGCCAGGCGCCTATTCAGCCAAAGGTAAATACACCAGCTCTCCTGCCTTCATGTCCGGCACCAGCAGGATAGTCCCACCCTGCGCCAGGGCGATATCGGCCGCCGACTTGAAGTTATCCGCGATCAGGCGCGGCCTAGCCCGTAGCTCATCCAGAGCGAAAACGCGACCGTTCCGAAAATCGCTGACGTAAGTGCGACCACGCGCATCACGCGCAAGCCCATCGCCGCCGCCATACCCGCCGCTGAGCCTGCTAGCATCTCCGCTCCTCAGATCCACCCGATACAAATTGCCGCTCGCCAGGTCCACCGCGAGGATATGCCCCGGGTCGTCCATTAGCAGGCCATTGGAATTGCCGAGACCGGGCTCGCCGACCTTGATCTCGGTGGCCCTACCCTGCTGATCCACTCTGTAGATCGCACCGCCGGTGCCCTGCAGGTCGCCGCTGTCGGAGACATACACGTTACCGTGCTCGTCGACCTCCACGTCGTGGAGGAACTGCGGTGAGCGCGGAAAATCATCCGCGTCGGCCATGGTCTCGTACTCACCGTTGCTCTCCACGCGCAGCACTCGGGTCTTATCGGCGACGAACAGCCAATCGCGCCATGCATCCAGACCTTTCGGATCGTCGAGCCCTTCGGCGAGACTTTGGGGCTGGCCGTTGACATTGATCACTAGAATACGGCCGTCACCACCCTTGTCAAACTCGCCTATCTCGGAGACATAAACGCGCCCGTCCGGCCCCACAGCTACGGATTCGGGATTCGCCCGATCCTGAACAACGTGCCGCGCCCCACTTTCAGACAGGGCGGGTAAGATAAACCCGATCACCGCCACGGCGACTGCTGTAAAAACTCGTGCTGACAGCATGATCACTCCGAATGTGAAGCTAACCCCAAAGTTGCGGTACAGCTTTCAAGCGTATGCGTACTGACGGCAAGAAGCGTGCACGCCTGCGTGGCTCGGTCGACGCGCACTGATGTGCCGGCCCCGGTGCGAGCGCCTCGGGTTCGCTTCAACGCGGGCAGTGAGCTAGTGCACAGCGCAAAGTTAAGTGACTCCACAAGTGTAATGCAGTGCAAACGACACCAAAATGCGGTGACTAATCTTGGCCTGCGCAGGCCGCTGCGCATATAGATGAGCAGTGATTAGGGCCAGAGACCGGTATGTTCGGAGGCGATTTGAGTACGGCGGGTCATCAGCTTGCTTTGCAGGAGCATGCCCGCGCCGTCCCTAGAAACTCGCGCGACGACCGCCGGTAAGCGGCGCAGCTTGATGATTGGGCCTATTGCCAGCACAAAAACGAGTTGCACCTTCCGACCTCGGCGCAGGCCCAAAGGCCGGGTTTCCACGAAAACGCCGCCAGCACTTAAGTTATAGGCCTTGCAACGCTGAAATGGACGGCCTGTCACACACAGGTACACGACCGCTGTAACTTTTTTTCGTTCGCTTTGCCGGCGCTCCATGACGCCCAGCCTCCAGTCAGACGAACACCTAGTGTTGCCATACTATAATTGAATTAAGCGCGTAACTGGAACAGGCTCACAAGAACCCGTCCGCGGGGAGCATGACCCCGTCGTCCACCCTTGTGACCTACAGCAAAACACAGTAGCCAGCCATCGGGTACAAGATCCAGTACGAATCAGTGAGATTTATCATGGTGTTGGATCGACTATTGATCGCGATGCTCTGCATTTTGTCGCAAGCTCCCGCGGCGGCAGATGGAGGCCCATCGTCGATGGAAAGTTGGCAGCAATCGCACTTTCTTGAGCGGCAACAAGCGCGTTACCGGGACATGTTGGAGGCGCTCGGGAAGCTTTCCAAACCGTCAGACCAGCGGCGCTTGGAGCGGCAACTGCAACGCCAACGATTGAAGCAGCGGCTACTGCAGCACAGAGAGCGACAACAATTGGCAGCGCCACAACCGTGGTCCCGTCTGACGCCGTCGACCGCCCGAATCCAGGGATTTCGCCGCGCGCAGCGACACCAGCAGCTTCACTTCAAGATTGAGATAAGAAGCTGGCGTTATCCGATTGGAATGCCATAGCTGAGATCAGCGGTCCACCATCGAATGACTAAGTCAGAGGAACTTTAGAATCGATCGGAGATTCCTCAGTTCAGCCGCGCCGCCTATGCGCAGCTTGCGTCAATGACCGTTGATCGGCTGGTTTAGGGCATTCGTCGCGTTTACCGTTCACCTCGAAAAATCGCTGTGGCATAGTTCAATGTGTGGAAAGGATGCATTACGCGCCAGGTACCGGAATGACTTTCAATCTCGTGCTGGCAGCAGGCATCATCATGTCGAGCATTGGGTTACTGCTCTGGCGTCATTGATACCTGAAGATCATAGGGAGATGGAACGCCTCCGACCATCTCCTTAGCGCTTCCCCCGCCCTAGTGGCGGGGGTATTTATTTTGGGCCGGCCAAATTCACTGATGCCGATCACGTGGTCCCTTGACTCAGATCCCGCGATCACTGCAACGCTCTTCCTACAACCGGCTCGGCGTGCACCGTGCCACTCTGGCCATTGCTAAGCCAGCACTGGAGCTATCATGGCGAGCCGAGTAGAATTTAACAGCAAGCCAACGATGGGGCGGTAGCTCAGCTGGGAGAGCGTCGCGTTCGCAATGCGAAGGTCGGGAGTTCGATCCTCCTCCGCTCCACCAAATTACCTTCTCGTATCA
>JAPSGG010000251.1 GCA_031177845.1 Chromatiales bacterium | reverse complement strand
TTAAGTCCGGCAGATCCGCCGCCGGCCCTTTGGGCAGGCGTTCAGGCGTATGGCTCAAGCGATTGATCCACACGGCCTTCAAACCGAAGTGCGCAGCGCCCGCTGCGTCCCAAGCATTGGCTGAGTGGAAGCTGATCCGATCGGGCGGCAAATGCAACCGCTCGCAAGCAAGCTGATAAACCTTCGGATGCGGCTTGTAAACGCCAACGTCGTCTACCGTGTAAATGCCGTCGATCAGGTCCTCAATCCCCGCGGCTTTCGTGGCGGCACCGATCATCGACCGCGTGCCGTTGGACAGCACGGCGATTCGCATATTGTTTTGCTTGAGCGCGGCTAAGGTATCCTTGACCTCGGGGTAGCAATCAAGATTGAGGTAGGCGCGCATCAGGTCTTCCCGCAGGGCGGCATCGTGCAGACCGAAGGTGTCCAAGGCGTAATCCAGCGCTTCGCCGGTCACCTGCCAGAAGTTGGCGTAGGCGCCCATGAGACTGCGCAGCCAAGTGTATTCCAGTTGCTTTGTCCGCCATAGAGCGGATACGCGCTCGGCGTCACGTCCTATCCTTACGCGGTGCCGGTCGATGGCGGAATGTACGTCGAACAGCGTGCCGTAGGCATCGAACAGGCAGGCTTTGATGTTGTTGAGCACCATGATTTCGTTTGGCTATGGCCTCGGGGAGGAACGGGCGGATAGCCCCTGAACCTTATCGGAGCCGTGCGCCAAGTCAGGCTCGGACTCCTCCGCACGCATACAGAACAGGCCTGCACGGATAACCACGCGGGCCTGCTCGGGGTAGCTCAAGTGAGATACTTAGGCCTTGATTACTGCCCACCCCCGGCGCTCTCATCCGCCTCTTCGCCGATTTCCCACTTTTCGACTTGCACTTCAATGATGTCGCCGCTCGCGGCGTCCACCTCGACCTTCCACTCCGTATCGTGATCATCGACCACGTCGATCTCGTAGGTCGGCTCGCCGTTGGACTCGATCTCATACTCGACT
Organism: Chromatiales bacterium; assembly: GCA_031177845.1. Taxonomy (GTDB): domain Bacteria; phylum Pseudomonadota; class Gammaproteobacteria; order JACCYU01; family JACCYU01; genus JAPSGG01. The sequence continues at coordinate 2,844 of JAPSGG010000251.1, read as the reverse complement.
TCCTGAACCTCACCCGGATACAGGTTTGTGACCGTCTTGATCGCCTGCTGCTCGCTCACCTTGGCCTGCGACTTGAACTTCGGGTCACTCGCAGAGGTAACCTCCTGCTCGACCTCATAGATGTCGCCATCACCCGCTTCGCACATGAACTCCCATTCTAAACCCTTATCGTCGCGCACCTCGATTTCAAAAGATGGATCGCCATCATGAGAGACGCTCAGGTATTCGAGCTTTACGAAAGCGCTGGTATTTTTGATCTTGTGGACCTGTTTTAGGCATTCGTCCAGATCCTCAGTGTCAGTACCGGCCGCGGCCGGTATGGCTGCCACAGCGCTGACCAGCATGGCGGCCGTTAAGCCCAGGCCTTGCCGTTGATTCAGGAAAAACGCTCTATTCATTCCTAACTCCTCCATGGTTAAATATCGCAAACAGGGGGGTGAAACAGATTTGTCTGCACGAAATGCGCCACCATCGGGAGAAGCTGCGCACATATCTGGAATCCTGCCATTAGCAGAGCATATTTGCTCTGTTCGCCGGCGCGAACCCGCTCATCGGGCTCCATGCCGATTTCTCAGTCCTCCACGTGCACCTCGATGACCTTGCCGGTGATCGCGTTTACTTCGATCTTGAACCGGTGGCCTTCGTCCACGATATCGAACTTATAGGTAGGGTCGCCGCTGCTTTCGATCTCGTACTCGACCGCCCGTATCTCGCCGACATAGAGCCGCAGTGCATAATCACGCGCCTGCGCCTCTATTATCTTCATGCGCTGGCTGAACAGGGGATCGGTAGGACGCTCGACCTCCTGCTCGATCTCGTACACGCGCCCGCTGAGCGCGCTGCAACATCAGTTCTCACGGCCGGCCTTAGGCGTCGAGCACTTCGAACTCATAAGTCGGCCCGCCCCGTTGAGTCATACTTAGGAATTCAATCTTGACGTACTGCCCGATCTTGATCCCCGCAATCGCCGCCAGGCAATCCTCCAGCCTGACCATGTCATTCCAGCCTGACCATGTCATCGCGCGCCGCGGCGGGCAGCACGATGCAAGTGCATAGGAACGCCGACCGCAGGCGTCGCGATGCTGCGGGCCGACGCTGCCGTTGGGCGAGACGCATGGAACGAAAAGATAGCGGCAGGCAGGGCGCTATTCATTAGAAGTTATTCCCGAATGGCCAGATGTTGCTCCCCGGGGCTTAGCTCGATGATGCAGCACTCGGGATCAACCCGAGTTATTTGCCGCCTCCAGGCGGTACAATATCAGCCGCACCAGCTCGTCCTGCATATCATCGTACAGCAGCTCCGCCTCAGCGGCTTTCCCCAACACGTCAGTTTCATCGAAGATGAAATCGCGTGTCAGGATGAGCTTTTGATCTGTGAGTCTCAGGGCGTTGCCCTGCCCTTCTACTTCAAAGTTCACGATCGTAAAGAGCTCCAGTTCCTGCACTTTGCCGTCGGGGCCGACCGACAATACGCGCCGTCCCCTTTCCCTGTTGGTGATGCGCAGGATAGCCGTTGCGTGTTCAGTGTCTACGATCTTGACTCCGTTCGCGCGCAGCGCGCGGCTTAAAGCAACGCTCAAACTGTCGTAAGGATTCAGACCTGCGATGTGCGTGCGCGCGAGCGCGGCCGGAAGGTCGGCCCGCTCGCGCAATTGGAAACCGCAGGCGGGAAGTACCGGGCAGCAAATGACAACGCCTAACGCGTAGGCCAGCAAGGCCATGCGGCGGGTCACATCCCACCCATCTCCCTTTCTACAGAGGGAGGATTTTGAGTGCGCGCCACCTATGCTACCTCTATCCAACCACCACATTGACCAGCTTGTCCGGCACGACAACGATCTTGCGCACCGTCTTACCGGTGATAAAGCGCCGCACGTTCTCGTTCTCCAGCGCTGTCGTCTCCACTGATGCGCGATCGCTGCCCGCGGGCACTTGGATATGCCCGCGCAGCTTGCCATTGACCTGCACCACGAGCTCCAGCATATCCCGCGCGAGGGCGGCTTCATCCGTCCGCGGCCAAGCCCGATTCACTACGGCATCAGCGTGACCCAAGGCCTGCCATAGGCTGTGCGCGATGTGCGGCACGATGGGTGAGAGCATCAGCACGATGGCCTCTAGCGCCTCCTGCATTACCGCGCGACCTTGGGGACTGCGATCATCGAAGCGCGAGAGCTCGTTCAGCAGTTCCATGTTGGCCGCGATGGCGGTGTTGAAAGTGTACCGCCGGCCGATATCATCGCTCACCTTGGCGATGGTTTCGTGCAGCTTGCGGCGCAGCAGCCTCTGATCTTCGGTCAGCGTATGATCGCTCGGCGCCACGCCACCATCGCTGACGTGCAGGTAAACCTGCCGCCATAAACGCCTCAAGAAGCGATGCGCGCCTTCCACCCCCGACTCCGACCACTCCAACGCCTGATCCGGCGGCGCGGCGAACATGATGAACAGTCGCACGGTATCGGCGCCATAGCGTTCAATGAGGGCCTGCGGATCGACGGTATTGCCTTTCGATTTAGACATCTTGATCCCACCGTTCAACACCATACCCTGGGTCAGCAGGCGCGTGAAGGGTTCGTCGCCCTTCACGAGCCCCGCATCACGCATGAGCTTGTGAAAGAAGCGGGCGTACAGGAGATGCAGAACCGCGTGCTCGACGCCGCCGATGTATTGATCCACTGGCAACCAGTAGTCGACGCGCGTGTCGAGCATAGCCTGGTCATTGTCCGGCGAACAGAAGCGCGCGTAGTACCATGAGGACTCCAGGAAGGTGTCGAAGGTATCGGTCTCGCGCGCGGCAGCGCCCCCGCATCCCGGACATTCGGTGCGATAAAAGTCGGGATCGGTTTT
>JAPSGG010000407.1 GCA_031177845.1 Chromatiales bacterium | reverse complement strand
CTCGAAGATCGGTACGGCAAACAGAAACATCATCACCGTACCGTGCAGCGTGAAGACCTGGTTGTAGAGCTCGGCGCTGAGAAAATCGTTGTCGGGCACCGCGAGCTGCGCGCGCATCAGGAGCGCGAGCACGCCGGCGAACAGCAGGAAGGCGAAGGCGGTCGCCGTATACCACAGGCCGACCTCGGAGTTGTTCACGGCAGACCAATAGCGCCAGCCTGTTGGCGTCTCCCATGCTTTAAGGAGGCGCTCAGCTTGCGCACGCCGGTGCGCGGGATCGTCCTGCGGACCGGGTCTGCTCATTTCAGACTCTCAAGGTAGGCGGCGATGGCCTTGATCTCGCCTTTCGGCAACATACCGAATGAAGGCATGTGCACGCCGGGCTTGATCTGCTGGGTTTCAGCGATCCAATGGGCGAAGCTATCGATTTCATTCGGCAGGATGCCCGCGCCAATTGTCAGGCGCCCGCCGACATGGGTCAGGTCCGGCCCGATAATGCCCGCGGCCCGCGTCCCCCGCACCGTGTGGCAGGCACCGCAACCCGTCGCCAAGAAAAGGTCGCGGCCCGCCTTGAGCTCCGGCGCGCGCGGCCTCAATGCTGGACGCGCCTGCTTCTCCAGCCAATCGTCGAATTCATCCCGCTCCACCACGACGACCGAGAAGGCCATGAGCGCGTGTGAGGCACCGCAGAACTCGGCGCACTGGCCGCGATACACGCCCGTCTTTGTCGGCTCTAGCACGAGCACGTTCGTGCGGCCGGGGATCATATCCACCTTGCCGGCGAGATTTGGGATCCAAAAGGAATGGATCACCTCCGGACTGGTCAAGGTAATCTCGACGCGCTGGCCTACCGGCAACCGGATTTCGTTGGCGCTCTCGATGGGATTCTCCGTGTCCGGTGGAAAATAACGCATGCGCCACCACCACAGCTCGCCCGAGACTGCGATCCGCAGACCTTCGCCAGCCTCGCGCAGGCCCGGCATCAGTGTGAGCCCGTAGGCGAGGAGTATTGCGAGCACGATAACCGGGAAAGCGACTCCGCCCCAGATGATGAGGCGGCTTGCCGTCGTTTCGCTGTGTGCTCCCGGCTTGATGCACGTCACGTAGACGGCAAAGCCGACGACGACCGTCCAGATGAGCGCCGCGCCGATCAGCATTGCCCAGAAGAGCTGTGCAAGATTTTCCGCGCCGACGCCCGCGGGTGCGAGCGCCGATTGTGGTCCCGCACAGGCGGTTAGAATAAAGACGGATATACAGACTGGAGAAGTGCGGCCGAGACGAGCGTCCCGAGCTGCGGGCAGACACCGAAAGCAGAACGCCGATGCTACGCTGCGGATCACCCTGTCAGAGTTAACGTCACGTAAATATTTCAAAGCAAGCCATACGCGAGCTAAGCGATATTTGCGCGCCGACTCACCGGCGTGCACGAAAGCGCTAAAGCGAAATCTAGCTACTGCAATCGCCGTGCCGGACACATGGCTTCACTCCCGTCGACGACCGCCGCTGCACCCAGGCA
>JAPSGG010000034.1 GCA_031177845.1 Chromatiales bacterium | reverse complement strand
CCGTCGGCACCGGCGATGGGCGCCTCGTTGGCAGGATAGACCTCCAACACCACTACGACATCGACCTCGTTGAGCACCTGTGTGAAGTCGTCGAATAGGTCACGGGTGCGCGTATACCGGTGCGGCTGGAAGGCGACGACCAGACGGCGGCCGGGCCAAGTCGCACGCACCGCAGCTATAGTTGCCGCCATCTCGGTGGGGTGGTGGCCGTAATCGTCGACCATTGTCACCGTGCCGGATGGTATCTCGATCTCGCCGTATCGCTGGAAGCGCCGGTCGATGCCCTGGAAGTTGCTCAACGCGGACTGTATGGCCTCGGCACCGACGCCTAACTCATGGGCGACCGCGATCGCGGCCAGCGCGTTCAGGACGTTATGGCGCCCCGGCAGATTCAGCGCGATATCCAGCCCGCCTTCTTGCGGAAGGTTTACCCAGAAACGCGACTGCGCGTTTGCGTAAGACACATCTTTAGCCTGGACATCCGCGCGGCTTTCAATGCCGTAAGTCATCGTTGGGCGCGACATGTCGGGCAGTATCTCGCGCACCTGATCATCATCGGTGCACACAACCGCCAGCCCATAGAACGGCAGGTGGTGTAGAAACTCGAGGAAGGTGGCCCGGAGCTTGAGAAAATCGCCTCCATAGGCGCTCACATGATCGCTATCGATGTTGGTCACCACTGCAATCATGGGTTGCAGGTGGAGAAAGGAGGCGTCGCTCTCGTCGGCCTCCGCCACCAGGAAACGTCCGCTGCCCAGCTTCGAGTGGCCGGCGACGCTGTTGACGCGCCCCCCGACCACGAAGGTGGGATCCAGTCCGCCCTCGGCCAGCAGCGCCGCGACCAGGCTTGTGGTAGTGGTCTTGCCGTGGGTGCCGGCCACGGCGATGCCGTAGCGAAATCGCATCAGCTCTGCGAGCATCTCGGCGCGCTGCACGATGGGGATGCGCAGCTCGCGGGCGGCGCGCAGTTCGGGATTGTCCGCAGGCACCGCGCTCGAAGCCACCACCACATCGGCGTGCCGTACACCGCCCGCCTCGTGGCCGCGTCGCACGTCGGCGCCTAGCTCGGTCAGGCGCCGGGTCATCGCGTTCTCGAGGAGATCGGAACCGCTCACACGATAGCCGAGGTTCAGCAAGACCTCAGCGATGCCGCCCATGCCCGCGCCGCCGATACCGACAAAATGCACTCGGCGTATGCGCCGCATGCCGATGTCGCTCGGCAGTGATGTCATGACGAACCCCGTTCGCGGCGACAGTCCTGACAGGCGCCAGCACAAGCCGCCGCCAAACAGACCTGCGCCACCTGCTCACTGGCATCGACATGGGCCTGTCGGCGCGCCGCGCGCGCCATATCAAGCAAGCGTTGTCGATCGATGCTGCCTTCGCGCATGAAGCCAGCGAGCAATGCCTTCAGCCGGGCGGCGTCGAGCGCATTGTCCCGCACCATGATGGCCGCGCCGGCCTCGCTTAAGAAACGCGCGTTAGCGGCCTGATGATCATCCACAGCAAACGGATAGGGCACCAGAATCGCGCCCACGCCGGCAGCAGCCAGTTCAGCGATGGTCAAGGCGCCGGCGCGGCATACCACTAGATCGCACCACGCATAGGCGGCGGCCATGTCATCGATAAAGGCGTCCACCCGCGCTTCGACGCCGGCCAGTCGGTAGCCCATCACGGCGCCGTCGATCTGGCTGTGGCCGGCCTGATGCCAGACCTCCGGCCGCTCTTCGGCCGGGATCTGCTGCAATGCCTCTGGTACCACATCGTTGAGCTTCTTAGCGCCCAGGCTGCCGCCCAGGACCAGCAGGCGCATTCGACTCGCGCGCCCCGGCATGCGCTGCTCCGGCGGGGGCAGTGCGGCGATGTCGCCGCGCACGGGATTGCCGATGTACAGTGAATCCCTGCCGCGGAACGTCCCGGGAAAGCCCTCTAATACCCGACTAGCGAGCGGCGCCAGTAGCCGGTTGGTGAAGCCAGCCAAGGCGTTTTGCTCGTGGATAATCAGCGGCTTGCCAAGGATAAAGGCCGCCAGCGCGCCGGGTCCGGCGGCGAATCCGCCCATACCCAGCACCGCGCGGGGTTTGTACTGCAACAGGATCCGCACGGCCTGCGCGATCGCGATGCTGAGGTTGAACGGGGCCAACAGCCAGGCGCTTAGATCTTTACCCCGCAATCCGCCCACGGACAACCAAGCGATTGGGATTCCCGCCGCGGGCACGACGCGCGCCTCCAATCCCTCGCGGGTGCCCATCCATACCACCGGCATGCCCATGCGCTCGAGACTGCGCGCGACCGCTAGCGCCGGATAGACGTGCCCACCCGTGCCGCCCGCCAGGATCATCACGGGACCGTCGCGCATCATGATCGGTCTCCCGACGCCGCGTCACAGGCCTCACGGTGCACGCGCAATAGCAGACCTACGGCCGCGCATACCACCAGCATGCTGCTGCCGCCGACGCTCATCAGCGGCAGAGTCAATCCCTTGGTGGGCAGGATTCCCAAGTTCACGCCGATATTGATGAACGCCTGTAATCCCAGCCACAGGCCTATCCCATAGGCGAGGCTGGCCGCGAAGGCCAATCCGCGTCTTGCCGCGAACCGCCCCAGCGCAAAGCAACGCCAGACAAGCAAGCTGTAGAGGGCGATAACGGCCACCATGCCCACGAAGCCCAGCTCCTCGGCCAGTACCGCGAATAGGAAGTCGGTATGCGCCTCCGGAAGATAGAACAGCTTCTGAATGCTATCGCCCAAGCCCACGCCCCACCAGGATCCACTGCCGATAGCGATCAGGGCCTGGGTGAGCTGAAAGCCGCTGTCGTACGGGTCCGCCCATGGGTTTAGAAATGCCGTGATGCGCTCCATGCGATAGGGCGAAGACAGCGCGAGCGCAGTTAGCGCGCCGCCCGCCGCCGCCAGCAAGAGCGTGAATTGCCACAGGCGCACGCCCCCCAGAAACAGCATCCCCAAGCCGGTAGCCATCAGCACCACGGCGGCGCCGTAGTCGGGTTCCATCAGCAATAGCGCACAGATCACTATGAACAGCATCATGGGCTTGAAAAAGGTACCCGCGGCCATGCTGAGACTCTGACCATGCCGGGCGATGTAGCTGGCCAGATAGACGATGACGAACAGCTTGGCGAGCTCCGACACCTGCAAGCTGAATCCGCCCAGGGCCAACCAGCGGCTACTGCCGTTAACACTCCGGCCAACGCCGGGGATCAACACCAGTGCCAGTAGGACTACGACCGCGATCAGCAGCACCTGGCTCAACTCGCGCCAGTAGGCGAGCCGGACGTGGTAGACAACCATCATCGCGACGATGCCAGCCGCTAGGAACATCAGCTGGCGCTTTAGGTAATAGAGCGGATCGCCGATCAGGCGGTCGGCGATGCCGACCGAGGCAGAGGCGACCATCACCAGCCCAAGCCCCAACAGCACAGCTACCGGAATGATGAGGTTCAGATCCAACTTAAGCCGCAGGCGCGTAGGGATCGCCGCGCGCTGCTGGCGTGAGGCCTGGAGTACCGCGCTCATGGCGCCAGTCCTCGCACCGCACTACTAAAGTGCTCGCCGCGCTCGGCGTAGCTGCTGTACATGTCGAGGCTGGCGCAGGCTGGCGATAGCAATACGCGGTCTCCGGGTAAGGCGAGACGCGCAGCCTGCGCCACAGCATCGTCCATGTCGCGAGCCATAGACAGCGGTACGGCGCCACACAGCGCCGCAGCGATGCGTTCGGCGTCACGGCCCATGAGCACGGCCGCTCGCACGCGTGCACTCGCAACCGGTCGCAAGGGCGTAAAATCCGCGCCTTTGCCGTCCCCGCCCGCGATCAGCACTACGGGGCCTGGCATGCCGTTTAAAGCCGCGACGGTGGCGCCCACATTGGTGCCCTTGGAGTCGTTGTACCAGCCAACGCCATCAAGATCGGCCACCCATTGCGTGCGGTGCGGCAACCCGGTAAAGGCCCTTAGCGCATCGCATATGGCGTCTCGGGGAAGCTCCAACGCCTCGCCTACCGCGAGCGCCGCCAAGGCATTGGCGGTGTTATGACGCCCAGCGAGATGAAGCTCGTCCTCCGCCAAGAGCCGCACTCCGCCCTTGCAGAGCCAATTTCTGCCCGCCTTATGACGAAGCCCATAGTGCGCCCCTTCCGGGGCGCCCAGGCCGAAACTCACCACACCGCCGCCGTTCTCACCCGAAATCATTGCGGTCACGGCCGGATCGTCACGGTTGATCACGCGGGTGTGCGCGTGTCGGTAGATGCGCGCCTTAGCGCTTGTGTAATCCTCGAGGTCTCGGTACCGATCCATATGATCGGCGCTCACGTTCAATACGACGGAGGCCCAAGCTTTAAGGCTGGTCGTCGTCTCCAGTTGGAAGCTCGACAGCTCCAGCACGTACAAGTCAGGTTCCGGGGCCTCGATCAGGTCCAGGGCCGGCGTGCCCAGATTGCCGCCCGCGCGTACTAGCCGACCAGCCTCCCGCGCCATCGTCGCCAGCAGCGTCGCCACGGTGCTTTTACCGTTAGAGCCCGTGATAGCCGCCAGCGGCGCGGTCGCCTCCCGCGCGAACAATTCGATGTCGCCGATGACCTCGACCCCGGCTTCAATAGCCCGCTGCAGCGCGGCCTCCCGAATAGAAACGCCCGGACTGACGATCAAGCGCGCCGCGCGGGCAAAAAGCTTGGGCTCAAACGCGCCGAGGTGAACCTCGGCATTTGGCGCGATATCGCGTAGGCCGGGCAAGCCGGGCGGCTCGGCCCGGCTATCAGCGACCGCGAAGGCCTCCCCACGCGCGGCCAGATAGCGCGCCACCGACAGTCCAGTCACGCCTAAGCCCACGATGAGGGTCTTTCTTGCCCTATCCATGCTCATGCTGGGCTGATGCTGGTCTGTATAGCCTTCACGTTAGCGTATCTTTAGCGTTGCGAGGCCGATCAGCACGAGGATCACGGTCACGATCCAGAAGCGCACGATCACACGCGGCTCCGGCCAGCCGCGCAGTTCGAAGTGATGGTGCAGCGGCGCCATGCGGAAGATGCGTCGACCGGTGAGCTTAAAGCTCGCTACCTGCAGCATGACCGATACGGTCTCCATCACGAATACGCCGCCCATGATCACCAGGACCAGCTCCTGGCGCACCAGCACGGCGACCATCCCCAACGCCGCGCCCAACGCTAAGGCACCCACATCGCCCATGAACACCTGCGCGGGATAGGCATTGAACCACAGAAATCCAAGGCCCGCACCGGCCAGCGCCCCGCAGAACACGGTCAGTTCGCCGGCGCCCGAGACGTTCGGGATTTGCAGATAGGCGGAGAAGGTGGCATGCCCGCTGACGTAGGCGAAGATCCCCAAAGCCCCGGCCACCAGGACGCTTGGCATGATCGCCAGACCGTCCAGACCGTCGGTCAGATTCACCGCGTTGCTCGCGCCGACCACCACCAGATAGGTCACCGGCACGAACCAGGCCCCCAGATCGATGATCACGTTCTTGAAGAACGGCACGATAAGCTGTGTTTCCACCGGCGACTGGGCGCTGAGATAAAGGAACAGAGCAGCGGTCAGCGCCACGACCGACTGCCAGAAGTATTTTTTACGGGCGGGCATCCCTTTGCTGTTGCCGAGCACCAGCTTGCGGTAGTCGTCTACGCCTCCAATGAGCCCGAACAATAAGGTCACGGCAATCACCACCCACACGTAGCGGTTGGTGAGATCGCTCCAGAGGAGCGCGCTGACAGTGACCGCGACCAAGATCAGTGCGCCGCCCATGGTCGGGGTGCCGGATTTCGACAGATGGGTCTGCGGGCCGTCCGCGCGCACGGCCTGGCCGATCTTGTAGTCCGCCAGCCGGCGGATCATCGCCGGGCCTATCGTCAGCGAGATGATCAAAGCGGTCAGTACGCCCAGGATGCCGCGCAGTGTAATGTACTGAAAGACATAGAAGCCGCTGTGAAATTGCCCCAGAAAGTCGAACAGGCTAAGCAGCATGGCCATGCTCCACTCCAGAGGCGGGCGGTGCACCGTCTATCAGCAGCGCCTCGACGATTCGTTCCATGCGCATGCTGCGCGAGCCCTTCACCAAGACGCTGACGCCAGCTTGCAATTGATTGCAAAGGGCCTGTGCCAGCGCGGCGTGTGCATCGAAGTGCGAGGCGCCTGGCCCGAAGGCCACCGCGGCCGCCTGGCTGAGCGTCCCGAGCGCGTAAAGCCGCTGGATACCCATCGCGCGCGCCCGCTCGCCGGCCTGCCGGTGCAGGCTCTCGCTATTGGCGCCCAGTTCACCCATGTCGCCCAGCACGAGCCAACGCTCGCCTGGCTGCTCGGCTAGCACCTCCAGCGCGGCAGCGAGCGAACCGGGGTTGGCGTTATAGCTGTCGTCCAGTAGCCGAGCGCCTCTGAGCGCTGCACGCAACACCAAGCGCCCGCGCACCTGCGCGACCGATTCCAGCCCAGCCTTAATTGAGCTGACGCCGATGCCCGCCGCGAGCGCAGCGGCAGCGGCGGCCACCGCATTGCGTGCGTTGTGCCGTCCCGGCAGCGGAATATCGACTTCGATCTCGCCCGCGGGAGTGCTGATATGCAAGATTCCACCGGCATTGTTGCGTGCATACACATCCGCCGGTTTGTCGATGCTAAAGGTCAGGCGCTTGCGCCGGCCGATGAGCTTGCGCCAGTAATCCGCGTAAGTGTCGTCGGCGTTGAGGATGGCGGTTCCGCTCTCGGGAAGACCCTGAAAGATCTCGCCCTTGGCTTTCGCCACACCCTCGATGCTGCCGAAGCCCTCCAAGTGTGCGGCAGCTGCATTGGTGATCAGCGCGATGTCTGGCTTGACGATGGCAGTCAGCGTCGCGATCTCGCCGGGATGGTTCGCGCCCATTTCCACAACCGCGTAGGCATGATCGCGGCGCAGAGAGAGCAACGTCAGCGGCACTCCGATGTGGTTGTTGAAATTGCCTTTTGTGGCCAATACGTGTCCTTCACGACCCAGGATGGCGGCGATCATCTCCTTCACGGTGGTCTTGCCGTTGCTGCCGGTGAGACCGACGACCGGGAGCCTGAGCCGTTTGCGCCACGCGGCGGCCAAGCGAGAGAGTGCCTGAAGCGTATCGTCAACCAGGATCTGCGATAGGTTGGTATGGAGCTGGCGCGCCACCATGGCACCGGCGGCCCCGGCGTTCGCGGCGTCGCCTAGGAAGTCATGCCCGTCGAAGTGCGGCCCCTCAAGCGCGATGAATAGTTGCCCGGCAGTCAATGCGCGGGTGTCAGTGGTCACCGACTCTACCGCGACATCGGTGCCGATCAGGCGCCCGCGCGCTAGGGCCGCGATCTCGGACAACTTCATCCAACCCATGGGAGCCAGCTCATGACACGCGCTCGCCGAGCAGCGCTGCAACCTGGCGGCTGTCGCTGAACGGCCGCTGCTCGGCGCCCACAATCTGCATCTGCTCGTGGCCTTTGCCGGCTACTAGCACGACGTCACCCGCGCGCGCACGTGATACGGCGTATGCGATTGCCTCACTCCGATCATGGATCACGAGGACTCGCGCGGGATTGGAGAAGCCCGCGAGGATGCCTGCGGCAATGACTGCGGGCGCCTCGGTGCGCGGATTGTCATCGGTAACGATGACCTCATCGGCGTGCCGTTCGGTGACCTGCGCCATCAGCGGCCGCTTGCCCACGTCGCGATCACCGCCGCATCCGAACACGCACCACAACCGCCCGCGGCAATGCTCGCGCAAAGCGCTCAAAACGTGGTGCAACGCCGCCGGCGTATGCGCGTAGTCGACGACTACCAGCGGCCGGTCGCCTCCGCCGTGGGCCTCCATGCGCCCCGGCGCGCCACGGGTCTGGTTCAGGCGCGTCAGAGCCTGCTCCAGCGGCATTTCTTGCTCCAGCAGGGCGGCTAGCGCCGCCAGCAGGTTCGCTACGTTGAAGCGTCCCAAGAGTCGGGTGCTGATCTCGCCGCTCCCGCAAGGCGTGCGCACCTTGAAATGCAAACCGGTCTGCCTCGATTCGATGCTGGTCGCGCGCACTGTCTGCGCTGCCGGCAAGGGCGATTCGCCGACGCCATAGCCGAGCATGATCAGGGGATTCAGTGAGCTCGCCAGCGCCCGGCCGAAGGCATCGTCGGTGTTGACGATGGCACGGCGCAGGCTCGGCATTTCGAACAGCCGGCGCTTGGCCGCCATATACGCAGTCGGGCTGGAATGGTAGTCGAGATGGTCGCGGGTCAGGTTGGTCAGGATGGCTACATTCACCTTCACGCCGTCGATGCGGTGTTGATCGAGCGCGTGAGACGACACCTCCATAACCACCGTGGTCGCATTCTGAGCCCGTATGCTCGCCAGCTCAGCATGCAGGCGGAGAGCGTCCGGCGTGGTATGCGAGCCCGGCCTCAGACAACCGTACAGCCCGTAACCCAGGGTGCCGATCAGACCACAGCGTTTATAAGGCTCATCCAGCGCCTGGGCCAAAAAGTGGCTCACCGACGTCTTACCGTCCGTGCCGGTCACGCCGATGACCGTCAGATCGCGGGAGGGATGGCCGTAGAAGCGATCCGCGATCGAGCCCAGATGCTGACTCAACCGCTCCACTGCAATCATTGGCATGTGGTTCCGAGCCGCCGGCGGCGTGACACCGTCTGCCGGCTCCCATACAATCGCAGCGGCGCCTCGGGCTAGGGCCTCGCTTAGATAGCGAATGCCGTGTGTACGCTTGCCCGCGACGGCCAAAAACAGATCGCCCGGCATGACGACCTGTGCGTGATGGCGCAGACCGGTGACCCACACCTCATCGGCCGGCGCAATCTCCGCCATTCCCGCCAACAACTTCGTCAGGCGAGAGCCGAGCTTGGCTGTCCGGGCGGGTATCATTGCCTTTCGCCTTCGGCGCTGGCGTGCAATTGCGGCAGGTCGTCGGGTCGGACATCCAGCAGACGCAGCGCGCCGTCCATGATTCTGGAGAACACGGGCGCGGCCACCAGTCCGCCGAAGTAAGCGCCATTGACCGGTTCGTCGATCACAACCACCGCCACCAGCGCCGGGCGGCTGGCCGGCGCCATGCCGGCGAAGATGGAGATGTAACGATCCTGCGCGTAGCCGCCGGCCGACGACTTGTGCACGGTGCCGGTCTTACCGGCCACTCGATATCCCTCGACGCCGG
>JAPSGG010000250.1 GCA_031177845.1 Chromatiales bacterium | reverse complement strand
TGAACAACTCCAACGCCATCTTCTTAGGCAAACCGCACTGGTGCAATTTCAATGTTGGGCCGACCACAATGACGGAACGCCCGGAATAATCTACGCGCTTGCCCAGCAGGTTCTGGCGGAACCGGCCCTGCTTGCCCTTGATCATATCTGCCAAGGACTTCAGCGGGCGTTTGTTGCTGCCTGTGATGGCACGCCCCCGCCGACCGTTATCGAGCAGCGCGTCTACCGATTCCTGCAGCATGCGCTTCTCGTTGCGCACGATGATGTCGGGCGCGTTTAATTCCAACAGGCGCTTCAGACGATTATTTCGATTGATGACGCGCCGGTACAGATCATTCAAATCCGACGTGGCAAAACGCCCGCCGTCAAGCGGCACCAGCGGGCGCAGGTCGGGCGGCAACACCGGCAACACGGTCAACACCATCCACTCGGGCCGGTTGCCGGATTCGATGAACGATTCGATCAACTTGAGCCTTTTGCCGATGCGCTTAAGCTTGGTCTCGGAGCCAGTCTCGTTGATCTCGGCACGCAGCTTGTTCGCCACCGCTTGCAGGTCGATCGAGCGCAGCAGCTCGTATACAGCCTCCGCTCCCATGCGGGCGTCGAACTCATCGCCATGCTCTTCGATGGCCTCAAGATACGCCTCGTCAGACAGCAATTGACCGCGCTCCAGCGTGGTCATGCCGGGGTCGATCACCACGAAGGCCTCGAAGTACAGGATGCGCTCGATGTCGCGCAGTGTGAGGTCCAGCAACAGGCCGATACGCGAGGGCAGTGATTTCAGGAACCAAATGTGCGCCACCGGCGAGGCCAGGTCGATATGACCCATCCGCTCACGGCGCACCTTCGTTAAGGTGACCTCGACGCCGCACTTTTCGCACACCACGCCGCGATGCTTAAGCCGCTTGTACTTGCCGCACAGGCACTCGTAATCCCGCACGGGCCCGAAGATCTTTGCGCAAAACAGGCCGTCGCGTTCCGGCTTGAAGGTCCGATAATTAATGGTCTCCGGCTTTTTTACCTCGCCGAAAGACCAGGAACGAATCATGTCCGGTGAGGCCAGGCCGATCCGGATGGCGTCGAAGTCTTCGACCTTTCCCTGTTGCTTTAGCAGATTCAGTAAGTCTCTCATTGCTACTCCACGTGAGTGGGTATGTTCAGTCTTCGGCTCGTAGCCGAGTCGGCATCGGCGACCCCCTCTCATATTCCCGCTCGAAGAGGAGAGGAGAAGGGATCGCTGCGCGACACAAGGTCTATTCGTCCTGTTCCAATTCGATATTGATTCCCAGCGAGCGGATCTCTTTCATCAGGACGTTGAACGACTCGGGCATGCCGGCCTCCATGCGGTGATCGCCGTCGACGATGTTCTTGTACATCTTGTTGCGGCCGTTCACGTCGTCGGATTTCACGGTCAGCATCTCCTGCAAGGTGTAAGCCGCGCCGTAAGCCTCCAGGGCCCAGACCTCCATTTCGCCGAACCGCTGACCGCCGAACTGCGCCTTACCGCCGAGCGGCTGCTGGGTGACAAGGCTGTAAGGTCCGGTGGAACGGGCGTGCATCTTGTCATCAACCAGGTGATTCAACTTCATCACGTGCATGTACCCTACGGTGATCGGACGATCGAAGGCCTCGCCGGTGCGGCCGTCATAGAGCGTGGTTTGTCCGTTCTCCGGCAGCTCCGCCAACCTCAACATGGCCCTGATCTCCTGCTCGTTCGCGCCATCGAATACGGGTGTTGCCATCGGCACACCGCTGCGCAAATGGCGCGCTAGCTCGGTGATCTCCTCATCGCTGAATGCCCCGAGATCGGCCTTCTTGACGCCGCTTTCGTTATAGATCCGATTGATGAACTCACGGATCTTCGCCGGCTTGCCCTGCGCATCCAGCATTTGGCCCAGCTTCAGTCCCAGCGCCTTGGCCGCCCAACCCAGATGGGTCTCCAGCACCTGTCCCACGTTCATGCGCGAGGGCACGCCCAGGGGGTTCAGCACCACGTCGACCGGCGTACCGTCTTGCATGTATGGCATGTCCTCAACCGGCACGATCATCGAAACGACGCCTTTATTGCCGTGCCGGCCAGCCACCTTATCGCCGGGCTGGAGGCGCCGCTTGACGGCCAGATAGACCTTGACCATCTTAAGCACGCCCGGCGCGAGGTCGTCGCCGGTGGTGATCTTTGCCCTCTGCTCGGTCAAGCGCCGATCGAACTCCTCGCGCTGGGTCTTCAGCCTTTGCGACAAGACTTCCAATTGGCTGTTGACCTCATCTGCGCGCATGCGGATGTCAAACCACTGCTCGCGCGCGAGTTCGGATAGATAGCTCTTGGCGATCTTGGCGCCAGCCTTCAGATTGTTCGGGCCGCCCTCGGCGGTCTTGCCGAGCAGCAATCTTTCCACCCGATTGTAGATATCGTCCTCGTAGATGCGCAGCTGATCTCTCAGATCCTTCCTCACCTGCTCGATGGCCGCTTCCTCGATCTGCAATGCGCGCTTATCTTTCTCGACACCATCGCGGGTGAACACGCGCACGTCGATGACCGTGCCCTCCATCCCGGATGGCACGCGCAAGGACGTGTCCTTCACATCGGAGGCCTTCTCGCCGAAGATCGCGCGCAAGAGCTTTTCCTCTGGTGTCAACTGCGTCTCGCCCTTGGGCGTCACTTTGCCGACCAGGATATCGCCAGGCCGGACCTCGGCGCCGACGTAGACGATCCCGGAGTCGTCCAGCTTCGCCAGCAGGCCTTCGCTGACGTTGGGGATATCGGCCGAGATCTCTTCGGAGCCCAGCTTGGTGTCGCGCGCCACGCAGGTCAGTTCCTCGATATGCACGGTGGTGTAGCGGTCTTCATCGACCACGCGCTCGGAGACGAGGATGGAGTCCTCGAAGTTGTAACCGTGCCAAGGCATGAAGGCGACCAGCATGTTTTGTCCCAGCGCCAGTTCGCCCAGATCGGTGCTAGGACCATCCGCCAGCACGTCGCCGCGGGCGATGATGTCGCCAGGCTTGACCAGCGGGCGCTGATTGATGCAGGTATTTTGATTCGATCGCGTGTATTTTGTGAGCCCGTAGATATCCACGCCGGGTTCGCCCGCCTCAGTCTCGCTGTCGTGCACGCGCACGACGATACGGGCCGCATCGACCGTATCGACCACGCCGCCCCGGCGGGCCGTAAGCGCCGCGCCTGAGTCGATTGCAACGGCGCGCTCGATGCCCGTACCCACCAGAGGTTTCTCAGAGCGCAAGGTAGGCACCGCCTGGCGCTGCATGTTGGAACCCATCAGTGCGCGGTTGGCATCGTCGTGCTCGAGAAACGGGATGAGCGCCGCCGCCACGGACACGATCTGCTTCGGCGAGATGTCCATGAACTCGATTCTGTCAGGCGTCGACAGAGTGAACTCGTTTTGGCTGCGAGACGAGACCAGTTCGTCGACTAGTCGCCCCTCCTCATCCAACGTCGCGTTTGCTTGCGCGATGACGTATTGGCTCTCTTCAATGGCAGACAAATACACGATCTCGTTCGTCACTCGACCGTCGATCACCTTGCGGTAAGGCGTCTCCAGAAAACCGTACTCGTTGGTACGCGCATACACCGCAAGCGAGTTGATGAGGCCGATGTTCGGGCCCTCTGGCGTCTCGATCGGACACACGCGGCCATAATGGGTCGGGTGCACATCGCGCACTTCGAAGCCGGCTCGCTCGCGCGTTAATCCGCCCGGCCCCAGCGCGGAGATGCGGCGTTTGTGCGTGACCTCGGACAAGGGGTTGTTCTGATCCATGAACTGCGAAAGCTGTGAGGAGCCGAAAAACTCCTTGATGGCCGCGGCGACCGGTTTGGCATTAATCAGCTCCTGCGGCATG
>JAPSGG010000249.1 GCA_031177845.1 Chromatiales bacterium | reverse complement strand
CGTGGACTTCAAGAACCTGGCGATCATCGCCGGCGCGCTGTCGGTCGGAATAGGCTTCGGCCTTCAGAACATCGTGAATAACTTCGTGTCAGGATTGATCCTGTTGTTCGAGCGGCCGATCCGTGTAGGCGACTGGATCGTTGTCGGCAACGGCCAAACCCAAGGCTACGTCAAACGCATCAGTATCCGCTCCACGCAGATCCTGACCTTCGATCTGGCCGATGTGATCGTACCGAACTCGCAACTGATCTCGGAGCAGGTCACCAACTGGATGCTGCGCGATCTGCGCGGGCGGGTGTGCGTGCCTATTGGCGTTGCCTACGGCAGCGACACGGCCCAGGTCAAGAAAGTACTGTTGGCCGTAGCGCAGTCGCATCCTGCGCCGATCAAGGACGGTAGCCTGCCGGAGCCGAAGGTATTCTTCATGCGCTTCGGCGACAGCGCGCTCGAGTTCGAACTGCGATTTTTTATCAGGCACATTGATGAACGACTGGGCATTATCAGTGACATAAATTTCGCCATCGATGCCGCATTTCGGGAGGCCGGTATCGAGATCCCATACCCACAGCGTGATCTTCACATACGGACCTGGCCAAACGCCGAAGTAAAGCGTCCACCTCAACTGATCGCGCAGGAGAATAATCAGGAAGCCGCACAGGCCAGCCCCTCCGGCGGCAAGCGCACGGAGGGCAAGATCAGGTAATCAACCGATTGCGGCTGATGGACCTGGAAACGGAGATCACAAATGATCAGGACACTGCTGTACCACGCGAACCGTGGAACGGTGCAGACCGGCGGACATCAATTGCTCGAAGCATGGAAGAATGACCCCGATGTGAGCATCTGGGCTGATTTTTCGGGCGACCCTGCGGATGGCGAGCGCGCGATCTTCGAACGCTTATTCGGGATTCATCCGCTGGCCATTGATGACGCCCTGCGCAGTCGCCACCCGCCTAAGCTGGAGCGCTTTCCAGATTATACTTTCATACTGCTGAGGGGACTGGATGCCGAGAAACCCGCGTTGAATTCCGGCACCATTCAGCTCGCGATGTTCGTCGGCAGCCGCTTCCTCGTGACGCGCCACTCTGGCCCCTCGCCCAGTATCGAGGCAATCTGGGCGCAAGAGTCCAAAGATCCGAACCGCCTGCGCGCTGGTCCGGACGCGATCAGCTTGGCAATATCCCGCCGGGTGGTCGATCGGTACCTGGAGATCCTCATGCATGTCGAGGCGCGCCTCGATGCAGTGGAGGACGAAATCTTCCGCAGCCCCGATAACCGGCTTCTTGAGGAATTGATCGGTTATCGCACGGGTTTGGAGAAATTGCGGCGGGTGTTTGTCTACCATGTGCAGATATTTCGTGATCTGCGTGATGAACCTCCGCAGCTCTTCGAGCCGCAACTGATCCATGCGATTAACGACGTGTACGAACATCTGGAACGCGAGCGCAGTCTGGCGGACCTCTACTACGGCATGGCGGCTGATCTGATCGAGGGTTATATTTCTGTGGCGTCGCATCGCCTCAACGAGATCATGAAGGTGCTGACCATCGTCACCGTCATCTTCGTCCCTCTCAGCTTCCTAGCCGGCATCTACGGCATGAATTTCGCAAACATGCCGGAGCTTCAGGCACGCTTCGGTTATTTCATCGTGCTGGCCATCATGCTCTGCATCGTGGGTGGATTGCTCATCTTCTTCCGCAGGAAACGATGGTTGTAGCAGCACCCGCAGACATCGCGAAAGTTTCAATGCAGGGTACGACGGTGAACTGCGCCGGCGCCTGGACGTCGCTGCTGCTGCAGAATGCAGAACAAACCATGAATACCCTGCGCTGGCCAGAAACGGGCGGCGTACGGTTCGAAATGCGAGCGGTCACCCGTATGGATATCGCCGGCGCGTGGCTGCTGCATCGGACCATGTTGCGCCTAACCCGCACGGGCGTGGCGGTTTCCACGGAAGGGCTGTCCGAAAACGCACGCGCAACCCTGGAACTTGTCAAGCGCCATGCAGTCGATGGCGAGCATAAGCCACCTCCGGCCGCCGAGGTGGGAATCCTGGAGGGCATCGGCCGCGCGACGCTGGAGCACGCTCAGCAGGGCCAGGGATTTCTGGCGTTTATCGGTGAACTGGCGTTGGCTTCGGTGCCCTGGCTGTGGAGGCCAGGGCGCATCCGCTGGAGGATAGTGCTGACCAACCTCCAGGCGGCAGGCGTTGATGCGCTACCCATCGTCGGTCTGCTGTCCTTTCTGCTTGGGATCGTGATCGCCTACCAGGGCGGCATTCCGCTGCGCGATTATGGGGCCAGCCTGTTTATCGCGGATCTAGTAGGGCTAGCGATGGTGCGCGAACTGGCGCCGTTGATCACTGCCGTCATTATCGCCGGGCGGACGGGATCGGCTTATACCGCCCAGATCGGAACCATGAAGGTCACCGAGGAGATCGATGCGCTGCGCACCATGGGCATCACGCCTATGGAAATGCTGGTGTTGCCGAAGGTCTTGGCCTTGATGTTGGCGCTACCATTGCTGACGGTTTATGCGGACATTCTCGGCACGCTGGGCGGCATGGTGATGGCCAAAGCAGCGTTCGACATGACTTTGACCGTCTTCGTCGAGCGGGTGGGCGATGCGGTCGACGTGGGATCTTACTTGATCGGCGTCGGGAAGGCGCCGGTGTTCGCCGCGATTATTGCCAGCGTTGGCTGTTACCAGGGATTCCGTGTGAGCGGCAGCGCCGAGAGCGTGGGCCGGCGGACGACATTAAGTGTGGTGCAGGCTATCTTCCTGGTGTTAGTAGTGGATGCTGGCTTCTCGTTGATTTTCAGTGCCCTAGGTTTGTGAGTTCAGGGATCTCCGAACATCTTATATCCCAAGAGCGCGGGAAACCGCCGAGTCCTCCCCCGGCAATCCCGCACTTGGATAGCTGAAGGGGTCGAGGCATCTATCGCTAGATAGGCAAAATCCGTCCTCACCGACTTTCGCAGTAGAGGCATCCATGAATGAAGGGACGGTCCAGGTACGCCATGCAACTCAAGCCCGCGTTAGCCGCGAGGTAGTCGTCGAGATCGACGAACTCATCACGCGCTTCGGCGATCGGCTGGTGCACGATGGCATCAGCCTGCGCGTGCATCGCGGCGAGATTTTAGGCGTCGTCGGCGGCAGCGGCAGTGGCAAGTCCACCCTTTTGCGCTACATGCTGCTGTTGCAGAAGCCGACCTCGGGTTCGGTGCGTGTGCTGAATACGGATGTCGTCCAATTGACGGAGGCCCGTACGCTCGCGCTTCGGCGCCGCCTGGGCGCGCTTTTTCAGTACAGCGCGCTGTTCGGTGCACTCACCGTCCTCGAAAACGTCGCCGTGCCCTTGCGCGAGCACGCGCGATTGAGCCACACGCTGATCAACGAGATCGCCATGGTAAAGATAGGTCTTGTCGGACTGGCGCCAGATACCATCAACCTATATCCAAACCAGTTGAGCGGCGGAATGCGCAAGCGCGTGGGGCTGGCGCGCGCACTTGCGCTGGACCCGGAATTGTTATTTTTAGACGAGCCCGTCTCCGGTTTGGACCCCGTCAGCGCGGACGCCCTGGACGAACTGATACTGCACTTGCGCGAGTCATTGGGCTTGACCATCGTTATGGTCACACATGATATGGATTCCCTGTGGCGCGTCGCGGACCGGGTAGTGTTCCTGGGCGACGGCCGCATCTTGGCGGTCGGCAGCATGCAGACACTGGCGCGCTCGGATGAGCCGCGGGTACGGCAGTTTTTTCAGGGCCCCAGGGCGCGCGCGGCAGGCGCATAAGCAGTAATGCCACGGGCACGACGTTCGGGTAGTCCAGGCCGTGGCCGGCGGCGACCTTGAGA
>JAPSGG010000033.1 GCA_031177845.1 Chromatiales bacterium | reverse complement strand
CAATCCGGTCGCGCCATGTCGGGCATATATGGAACGCTTGCGGAAATTTGGCAATGATGTCCAGTTGGTGGAATACGCCGGAGCACATCACGTGTTCGACTGGCCGCTTCTGAAAACTCCTATTACGTTACCCGAGGCTCAGGTGACGCGGCGGTGCCGAATGAGGGAACTCATCGATGGCACCATCATCAACATCCGCACTGGGCAAGTATTCGACTACAGCGACTCGTGTGTGGAGTATGCACCAACCCTCGCCTATAACGAAGAAGCGCACAGGAAGGCACAAAGGGCAGTTGCCGAATTTCTGGCTACCAATCTCGCGCCCGAGTGAGCAACAGTCTTTACTCATGATTTGACTTTGAAGCGTTCGGCCGCTGCGAAGCCACGCGTGCGCCGACCCCTGCAATAGGCGATAGGGGGAGTTTGCTCCAAGCGGATCATGGCAAGCTCCTTTACCACTGTACCCTGGTGCGCGTCTCTTCATTTTTCAGATCGGCACCCCCGAGGCTTGCACGGGCAAGGAATGACCATGTCCATCCATGCCCGGCTCAAACGACTGGAGGCCAGGCTCGGTCGGAAATCGGATAAGCACTCCTGTGGGTTATCGGCATGGCCGGGGAAGTCGTGAAGCCGAGATCGGACGTTATCTTAAGGAGCGCCAGATCTGCATAGAGGATGTTGGGTACATCTGGCTGTGGTGCGATGACGGGGTTGATTCCATCGATGACAAGAACTACGGCAAGCGAGAGGACTCGATGGGCCATCACACGGCGCAGGCGGAACTGCGCGCCTGCTCGGGCCGGATACTCGGACCATCCTGCCTGCGCCCGGGATTCAAGGAGAGCATAAGAAGGAGGTAGGAGCAGATCATGCGCAGGCGCGTAGCACAGGCCATGAACGGCCCAACTTTTCGTTCGATCCGGTCATCACCGGCCGCAAGCAACGGCCCCGGCACATAGGCGTAGATTGACACTGCTAGTCAATCACCACTATCCGCTCTTGCAAAATACTTGAACCTAATTCCTGACGATCGAGCGCCGCAGCAACTAGCAACAACGCGAAATGGCGTTCCAGTGATGGTAATTGGCCCAGAAGCGGACGGAAAAGCGGCGGCGGGTGAGGCTCCGCGTGCGGGGAAATGAAAATCTGCGAAAAGAACTATTGAAAGAACTATTGGAAGTAAAAAGATGGTGAACGGTTGGGCTTCGGAACGACGCGCACGGCAAGCAGAGTTGATCCGGCAATGGCGGCCTTGGGACAGATCGACCGGCCCTAAGACGCTGGAGGGCAAGGCTAAGGCTTCTCGCAATGCCTATACCGGCGGAACGTGGCTACTATTGCGGGAGTGATCCTGGGCGCTATGGGAGCAGTGGGAAGTCGTGGAGCGGGTAATACGTGGCTGAGTCTGCCGATGTAGAACGAACTAGTCACCCTTGGGCGCGTACCCGGAAATTCTCGAGCGCAGTCTATAATTGGGAATTAGAGTTACCGATGCTGGCTTTGACGGAAAGGCCATGAAGTGACCTGTCGGGTCGCAGGCACTGGGATCATTAGCGGCACGATGGCGAACAACCAGTTCCAGGAGTGCCTGTCTGAAGCGCAGATGATGGGGTATCAAATTAAGGAAGTGGGATGAACAGAACCGACATGTGCACCGACATCTGCGAAGTGCATAGCATCCCGCTCACCAAGGGGAAGGCAGAAGTAGTTTACGGCCTCTGGTGCCAAGAACAGACGTTAGCAGAGCGGCAGCTTTTCCCGAACCACAATCTGCGGGTGCCGGGCGGCTGTTTGTATGACCGCGATTGGCCAACGCGCCAGGCGTCACATTCTGCCCAGCGTGTCGAGAGGCTGCCGAGGAATGGAGGTCGTTTTTTGGGACGTTATGAAGTGTCAAAGTCACCACGGTTGCTTCCCCCGTTCTCGCCAGCAAGGCGAAGGATGAGCTAACCGTGGAGGAGCCCACTCAGCACACACTGTTCGGAGAAGTGTGTGAGATAGAGGGGCAACCGGCACATGCTTGGAATCAAGCTGCGGCGAAGCGGGCGCTGGACGAACTCTTTAGCCTGACTGCGCATTACAAGAACAGTAAGGCTTACCACGAGCTCTTACAGTTCATTGCCCGGTTTCGAATGTACTCCCCTTTCAATGCGATGCTGGTCCACATTCAAATGCCCGGAGCGAGATTTGTGGCCCCACCGCATCGATGGCTGTATCGCTATGGTCGACAGATAAAACCTGGCGCTCGACCGCTGGTCATTCTCCAACCCATGAGGCCAGGCATGTTCGTCTTTGATGTGTCGGACACAGAAGGCGATGGGCCACTGCCTCCGGAGGTGGAGAAGCCCTGCGAAGTTCGCCATGGATGGGTTGGCGATAGACTTGAGAAGACCATTGCAAATGGTAAACGTGACGGGATTGCGATTCACACCGCCAGACTCGGTTCCCAGCAAGGAGGATCCATCTGCACTGCAAGACCACAGGGCAAGACCATGATCTTCAGGAAGACACTAGTCCCGCTTCGCTACGAGCTGGAGCTTGATGAGGCTGCAAGTAGGGCATCGCGCTATGCGTCGCTCGCTCGTGAGTTGGCGCATCTCTATTGTGGGCACCTAGGCACACCCAATGAACGGTGGTGGCCGGACCGTCGTGGACTATGCCATCAGATCAGGGAATTCGAAGCTGAATCGGTAGCTTATTTGGTCTGTGCTCGTTGCGGTATCGATAATCCTTCGGAGTGGTACTTGGCCGGGTACGTTGGCGAACATGAACAGGTGCCTCAGATAAGCCTTGAGTGCATAACAAGGGCATCTGGACTCATAGAAGCCATGGGCCGAGACAAGCTGAAGCCGCGAGAGCCGGCAAAGCACTAGAGCAGAGGGTAAAGGCTGGCGTTGGGACAGTCCCTGAGGGTAAGCAATGCCGCAGTTACCAAGTGGTAGTCAGGGTTGGCCTTGTGTCGGATCGTGCCCCCGTCGCGGGCCCGCAAAACAGATTTCAGTCATTCGATACTGTTTAGGCTCCACGCTGAGCATCCGCATGATCTCCGCAACTCATCAACCTGGTCTACTATCGCACAGTGGAAAGGCGGCCATCGGAAGATTAACCGCTGCCCTGAGAACCTTATATTTCCGATCTGCTCGCCTCAGACGTGGGAAGGCCAAAGGGCGGCTGGCGGAATAAGGATCAAGAATGGCTCCTAGATTTGTTAGAAAGCCCTTGAGTTAAGGCGTAGCTGCAAGGCTATCCACAACGAAATATAGAAGGTGCGATCGCACCTACGTGATTGCATGGAACAACGGCAACGACATTCTGGCGCGCCTACTATCCGAGGCGGGTGTGTGAATTTGCCCCATCCTCTTTATTACCAACAATAAAACGCCAGCAGGCGCCTCAGCCTACTTGAGACCGCATCATGCGATCATATCGGCCGACCTCACGTCTTAGTGTTCCTCGTGAGCAAGGACTTTGGCATTCGGAACTCGCGTGGAATCGAAGCCTTTACCTTCGGCTGTCG
Source organism: Chromatiales bacterium (assembly GCA_031177845.1). Taxonomy (GTDB): domain Bacteria; phylum Pseudomonadota; class Gammaproteobacteria; order JACCYU01; family JACCYU01; genus JAPSGG01. The sequence continues at coordinate 5,690 of JAPSGG010000033.1, read as the reverse complement.
ACCGAAAAGATACAGATGGAAGTTGGCGTCAAAGTCTTCTAAGACCTCGGCGATCCACGAACCGAGTTGTGGGCGAAGAGAGTAAGTCGTCAATCCAGCTCGACACGCCGAATATCTGCATCATTAGATCTAGTTTTCCCTTGGAACGCTGCATAAGGCTCTTAAGCTTGTTAATTGGCGGTTCATTCCTTTAAGGTGACAGTTCCTTTATTAATGAGCCAACTCTTTTCGCAGCGTTATCAGGAGGTCGTAGGACTGAATACGTCCTGCCAGCCTCAGCCCTCGTTTCCGAGCTCGGCCCATCGATCGTAATCCCTGCGATGGCCGCGCATATACAGCATGAAATTGAGCGAACTCGTTCCACCGAGAACCTTGCCACGAGGCACGCGAATGGTTCGGTTCCGCAGCTGTGCCTGCGGCTCGGTCACATAATTCCAGTCTACCGACGAACCTGTCAGCTTCACAAAGCCAGCCGGCATATGAATTTCCGGCCGACGATCCGGCCCGCCTGCTTCGAGGAGGAGAATCCGCGCTTCAGAATCGTCACTCAACCGGTTCGCCAGCACGCACCCTGCGGAACCGGCGCCAACGATCACGTAGTCGTACATGCCCGACCCCCGCCGAATCGCGAATGCCACGGACTAGTGGCAATCCGTTGACGGTTCCAGAGCGAGCATGTAGCGTCCCAATATGGCATACCCAGACAGGCGATCCCTACGTATCATCTGATTGTGGCAGGCTCCCATGCGAGCTCCAGCAGCAGCTGCAGTCGAACTTCTTGCGCGGCTTTACCGGCTCCAACGAGTAGAAACATGATATGCGTCGGGTGCGATATCCGCTGAGGTCAAGAGCCAGCATATATATCACTTTCCCTTCTTACAGGGTTCATGTCAAACTCCGGTCAGGCTCGCCAATTTAGGGACCTGGAGTAATTCTCAAAGCCGCTTCCTGATCAATTGCTGGCTAATATGGCCAACATGGCTCCTGGCGGGCAGGATCACTTAAGTCCGATTTTGGCGCTCGACTTTTTGCAAGCCAATAGATGATCGAAGCGCTGGCCGGCTCTCCCGGCTGTCGAGGAGCAATCCATCTTTCGGAGATCCTCGGCGGACAAGCCGGAGGAGTGACGCCATGAAACATGCGTGCGAATTCGTTAACAAGGGTGCCGCAGCATAGACCGACTTTTGCCATGAAGCGGGTTTTCTTTTTCGGCAACGGCGAGGCTGAGGGCGCCGAGCTCGGCAAGGTGACACTTGGCGGCAAGGGCGCCGGGCTCGCGGAGATGACCGCGCTCGGGATCCCCGTGCCTCCGGGCTTCACGATCGAGGCGGGCGTCTGCGTGGACTTTTTGCATGGGGCGAGCCTCGACGGCATTCGCGCCGAGGTCGAGTCGGCGCTCGCGCGCATCGAGCGCGCTACGGGCAAACGCCTAGGCGACTCCGAAGACCCGCTATTGGTCTCCGTGCGCTCGGGGGCGCGATCCTCGATGCCCGGCATGATGGACACGATTCTGAATCTCGGCTTGACGTCGCACGCACTTAGGGGGCTCGCGAGGGCATCCGGCGAGCGCTTTGCGCTCGACTGCCGCCGTCGGTTCCTCGAGATGTACGGCGACGTGGTGCTGCGAGTACCGCGACACCAGTTCGACCGAATCCTGGCAGAGAAGAAACAGCAACGGGGCTTCAACTCCGACGTGGAGCTTTTGGCGACCGACCTCGCCGACGTCGTCCGGCAGCACGAACAGCTCGTCCGACAAAAGACTGGAAAGAACTTTCCCGACAACACCCGCGAGCAGCTATGGGGCGCGATCGCCGCGGTGTTTCGGTCCTGGGACAACGAGCGGGCAAAGACCTATCGCAAGCTGCACCACATCCCGGACGACTGGGGAACCGCCGTCAACGTGCAGGCGATGGTTTTCGGAAACCGGGGCGAAACCTCGGCCACCGGCGTTGCGTTCACCCGGGACCCCTCGACGGGGGAGCGGAAGTTCTACGGCGAGTTCCTTCCTAACGCCCAGGGTGAGGACGTCGTTGCCGGTATCCGCACCCCCAGGCCGCTGTCGAAGGATGGTTCCGGGCTCTCGCTCGAGGAGACGATGCCCGAGGCCCATGCGGAGCTGCTGCGGATACGCGACATTCTCGAGAGGCGCTACCGCGATATGCAGGACCTGGAGTTTACGATCGAGGACCGCAAGCTCTACATCCTCCAGACCCGCAGCGCAAAGCGCACCGGCTTCGCCGCGGTCCGCATCGCAACCGACATGGTGGATGAGGGTCTCATCAGCGAAGACGAGGCGATCGCGCGCGTCGAACCCGAACAGCTGATCCAGCTCCTCGCACCGGTCTTTCCCGAAAAAGAGAAGGAGGCTGCGATCAAGGACGGCCGCTTCCTCGGGAAGGGCTTGCCTGCGGGGCCGGGCGCGGCGTGCGGGTGCATCGCATTCACCGCCGAGCACGCGGTCGCGATGGCGGAAGAAGGTGAGCCGATCATCCTCGTGCGCGAGGAGACTTCGCCCGAAGATATCGCCGGCATGCAGACCGCTGCCGGCATCCTCACGACGCGCGGCGGGACGACCTCGCATGCTGCCGTGGTCGCGCGCGGGATGGGAAAGACTTGCATCGTTGGCGCCGGAGAGATAGTAGTCGACGCGGTGCACGGACAGGTTCGTGCGCGGGGACTGACCGCGTGCGAAGGGGAGTGGATGTCGATCGACGGGTCCACAGGGGAAGTGCTTGTCGGCCAGATCCCCACCCATCCTTCCGAGGTTCTGCGCGTCGTCCTAGAGGGCGCGATGCCGATCCAGGAATCACCTGTGGCGATGGCGTTCACGCGCCTCCTCCTCTGGGCGGATGCGCGCCGGAGGCTCGGGGTGCGCGCGAACGCGGATACTCCGCAGGACGCGCGCGTCGCTCGGCTTTTCGGCGCAGAGGGGATCGGCCTGTGCCGCACCGAGCACATGTTCTTCGAGGAACAGCGTATCCCTGCGGTTCGCGAGATGATCCTTGCCGACAACCCGGAGGGGCGCCGCGAGGCCCTAGCGAAGATCCTGCCCATGCAGCGCGAGGACTTCTTAGGAATCTTCCGCGAGATGAAGGGTCGCCCAGTCACCATTCGCTTGCTCGATCCACCGCTTCACGAATTCCTGCCTAGGGAGGACGAGGCGGTGCGCAAGACCGCTAAGGAGCTCGGGGTAGCGCCTGATGTCGTTCGGGAGCGCGTGCGCGCCCTGGCCGAAGTTAATCCGATGCTAGGTCACCGGGGTTGCCGGCTCGGAATCACCCATCCGGAAATCTACGAGATGCAGGTTTGCGCGATCTTCGAGGCAGCTGTGCTCGCGCTGCGGGAGGGCGTGCGCCCGAAACCGGAGATCATGATTCCCCTAGTGGGCGCGAAGGGCGAGTTCGACCGCCTGAAGAAGCTCATCGATCGGGAGGCGAAGCGGATCGCTGACGACCGGGTGAACTATAAAGTCGGAACGATGATCGAGGTGCCGCGCGCGGCGCTCCGGGCGAACCGCATCGCGCTCAACTGTGACTTCTTCTCATTCGGCACGAACGATCTCACGCAGTTGACGTACGGCTACTCGCGAGACGACGCGGTGTCGTTCCTGCCAATCTACATCGCGGAAGGAGTCCTCCCGGAGGATCCCTTCGCGAGCCTCGATCAATACGGCGTCGGCGAACTCATCTCGCTCGCTACCCGCCGCGGACGCGAGGCGAAGCCAGGCTTAAAGATCGGAGTCTGCGGCGAGCACGGCGGTGATCCGCGGTCGATCGAGTTCTTCCACTCGGTCGGACTCGACTACGTCTCCTGTTCGCCTTTCCGGGTAGCGGTCGCGCGCCTAGCCGCGGCGCGCGCAGCCCTTGCGGGCGGCATGCAAGCATCGGCGACGGCGTGACAGAAGTGATGCCTGGTAGGGACTAGGGTCTGGGCGCCCGCCGCTGCTTCCTAGTGGCTGAGCCATCACCTCATATCTTTGCGCCGCCACTCTATGACCGTTATGGCGGCCTCAAAAACCTCCGCAATCGTAAGCTTGTGATCAGAGTGGGCTAGGGACGGAATTGAACTGCCGGCACGCGTATTTTTAGCACGTCCCTCATCCTTTCCGTGCAGTCCTCGAAATTTCCCAAGCTGGCTATTCAGCGAAGTTTTTCAATGTGTCGCATGATGCGGAAACGGCCGCCCACTGGGCCTTCGCGCCCACCTTCAACAAGAATTTTCCGCATGTGCGGCTGCGGCTCGACAAAGTCCTGGTCGCCACCGGCGAACGCGAAGAACTCGTCATGTCCGGCGCAACGGCGACCTGGCAGGATCTCGTGCTGTACCTGATCGCTCGGTATGTCAGCCCCGCGGCAGCGCAGGCGATGGCCAAGTTCATGCTGCTGCAATGGCATGCAGACGGACAAGCACCCTACGTCACCTTCATGCCGCCGACCGATCACGGCGATTCGACGGTGCTGCGGCTGCAAGAATGGCTGGGCGGCCACTATTCAGTGGCCAATCCGGTCGAGGAGATGGTGCAGTTATCGGGTCTGCCCGAACGCAGCGTCAAGCGTCGATTCACCCATGCGACCGGCTACTCACCCATCGTCTATGTTCAGCGTTTACGGGTCGAGGAGGCCAAGCGGCGGCTCGAGCGCACCGACGCATCGATCGATGACATCAGTTGGTCGGTTGGCTATGAGGATCCGGCTTTCTTCCGGCGCCTGTTCAAGCGCGTGACCCACATGACCCCGGGAGATTACCGCCGCAAGTTCCGCCTGCCCGACTTTGTCAGGCCCGACGCTGGGGTAGGCAACAGCACCATCAGGAGGCCGCAGCAGGCAAGATAAATGCGCCTAGGCAAGTCCCTTGGGCGTATGATGCACGTGTGCGAGCGAGCTGTGTCGCTCTGTAAAGTCGAATTGAATGTCGCCGGTGCCTTTGGTTGTCGCGCTGGCGATCTCGGCCTCGAAGTACTCGAAGCCGTCCGGTATGCGCACCAGCATGCGGCTGGGATCGCCAGTCACCGGGTTTTTGATCGGCTCCGAGGCCGTCTCCAGCACCCCGGGCACTGCAACGCGGGCGGTGCGCCCGTCGAGATCGAACGCAAACTCAATCGGCGCAAACTTTGGCTCTAGAAAATTGCTCACGATCTGGCTCAGAATCCAGCACAAGGTGCCTTCATCCTGTTCCTGACCTGACAAGATCGTCAGCAGTGCCTGACGTTGGTCCTCGTTTGCGCCCTTATCAATGATGGGCTGTAGGGTCCCATTGCCCTCGTGCAGCGCGCCAGGCCAGTGGTAGGTGACCGCCCAACGCAGCCCGTTTAGGTTGACATCGCCGAAATGCCCTTCGTCAATGTGCATGCCCGCCATGCCTTCGCAGTAGCCTTGCGTAGGGTACGCGTTGAAGTCACACGGACAGCCGAACGCACAGTTGCAGTTCTTAACGTACTTGCCTTTCATGCGTCAATCGATATTGGCCATCTCACACCTCCGTAGTTATCGGTTCTTGCTGAGTCAACGCTCACAACAAGAGCGTCTTGCATGCTGTGGCGGATGCCAACCGCCTCTTCGCCCCATGAGGGACGTTCTGCCGCTAAATGCTCGGCGCGAATACAGCATGCGCCTCGGCGAACTCGACCTTGGGTTGAACCTTGATTATCAGCATCACCCACCAAAGTCAATTACAAGGGTAAGATACACTGA